>DAIODL010000034.1:0-13248 GCA_036746815.1 Desulfobulbus sp. | reverse complement strand
GACTGATCGTTAATCAGCCGGGTATTGCAGCAGGCGCGTCTGAGCCGCATGATTTCGGCCAGAATCCGCAGATGACGGCCAGTCTTTTCATGGCTGCCCTCAATGTTCTCAATAGCCTGCTGGCGCAGTGCCTCATAAAACTGCATCTCCTCAGGCTGCATCTCCACCCGCAGGGTAATCTCGGTACGTGGCGGCAGTTCCTCCAACACCTGCGATTTGATGCGCCGCAGCATAAAGGGCCGGATCAGCTTTTTCAGGGTCCGCCGCGCTTCCCGGTCATGGTATTTTTCAATGGGAATACCAAAACGGCGGTTGAACTGTTTGAAGGAGCCGAGCAGTCCGGGATTGATGAAAGAAAAAAGATTCCACAACTCACCCAGATGATTTTCAATAGGCGTACCCGTGGTGATCAGCCGGAAACGGCTGTTCAGCAGCATGGCCGCCTTTGAGCGCTTGGTGGCGGCATTCTTGATTGCCTGCGCCTCATCAAGCACTACAGACTGCCATTTCACTTTTCCCAGCAGCCCAATTTCCTGCTGCAGCAGCGTGTAACTGGTAATGAGTACATCGAATTTACCAAGTTTGGGAATGATCTCATCCCGATTGGACTCGGAGAACATATAAAAATTGAGTGTCGGTGCAAAACGGCGCACCTCAGCCTCCCAGTTCATGCACACCGAGGTCGGCGCCACCACAAGCGACGGCCCCTGATGGGCCAGACTGAGCACCACCGCAATGGACTGCAGGGTCTTGCCAAGGCCCATATCATCGGCCAGGCAGGCACCAACTCCAAGATGCGCCAGCCGACTCATCCACACAAACCCCTCTTTCTGATAGTCGCGCAGTTCCGCCTTCAACGTCGACGGCACCTGGGGAGCCATCTCCTGCGCCTCAGAGATAGCCTGCAGCCGCTGCCGCCACCCCTTGTCGGCATTGGTCTGTGCCTCGTGCGTCAGCTCTTCAAGGGCAATGGCCGCCAAGGGATGAATCTTCAGTTCGTTGTCGCTGCCCGTGGCACCACTGCCGTACAGAATCAACTCTTCCAGACGGTTACGGAACTCCTGCGTCAGGGCCAGAAATTGTCCCTCACCCATGGGAATAAACCGGCTGCGGCTTGTCCGCACTTTGTCCAGAAGCGTTTTCAGCTCTATGACCTCATCCTGATCAATCTGCAACTGCCCTGAAAGCGCAAACCAGTCCTGCTGACTGGTGCGGATATTCAAGTTCAGCTGGTTGATGCCGGCCTGGCGGCGGATGGCCAGTTTTTCACCCTCCGGCCATTCCAGGATGACCTTATTCTTGATTTCCTCAATCTCCAGAAGTACCTGCAGACATTCTTCCGGATCCAGCAGATGCCACTCCCGCTTGTTCTCCTGCTCGGCATCAATAGCCAGATCAAGGATAGGACAGCTTTCCTCAATTTCACGCGCCTTGGACTCTTCCAGACGCAGGTCACGCTTGGTACGAAGCCTCCGCCCATCAATTTCGGCAATGACATTGGCCACGCCGACACCGGGCTTCAAATAGGGACCGCCATGAGTAAAGGGACGAATAAACAGCTCAATACGAAATCCGCTGCCATAGGGAATAATATGCATGTGGATCGTGGAATCACTCTCCACCTGCTCGGCAGGCAGTCCCTCATCACCGGGCACTTCAATGGCGGAGTGCACGGTCATGAACGAGGCGATGTTGCCAATGGCATCCAAAACCTGCCGGCTGGCCTCGATGGGCACAACCAGGCCGTTTCTGCCGGTGATCGCGGCCACCCTCCGGTGTTCCTCACTGATGGCGATGACCCGGAACCGGGTGGGCGTTTCCCGCCAGACAGCCACCTGCCCCTCGCCGATATCCTGCGCAAAATGGATGAACAACGAGTCGCCCTTGCGTTCAACTACAAGCTCGGGCTCGCCGGTCACAATTTCCACCGGAATCTGCGGCGCTTTTTTCAAAAACACATAGGGATGCCCTACCAGAGCGGGCAGCGATATTTCCTCGTGGAAACGGTAGTCACCGTGTTTTTTCTTTTCCTCGGACTTGTACAGGGCGGAGCAGATGGTCTGGTCCTGATCAAGCAGGTAGTCAAGGCTGTGCTTGCGTACCAGCCGCTGAAAGGCGATCGTTCGCCCCTTGCTCCAATCACCTGCGGCTGTTTTCTTCTGCTCCTTGGGCAGCAGCACCAGAGTGCCGTTAACATATTCAACCAGCCAGCAAAGCCGGGTGGACTGCTCCGGCTCCCGCATCTTTTTAGAAATGTCGATCAGTTCCTGCAGGCTCTGTTTCCAGGTGGCATGGGGCGCAATGATATGCGTGAGAAAACGGCTGTGCAGCTCTGTGGACAATTCCTGAGCCACCTGCGCCATTTCCTCCTGGTCTGTATCCAGTTCGGCCAGCAGCTCCGCTGATTCCATGGCTACCCACAAATATCCGCTGGTGTGCGCCTGCGCATAAAGTGCCCGGAGCCGCTTCTGAAAATCAGGCGGCATCTCAATACCCATCCAGTGGAGTGACAGGAATCCCACTAGAGAAGTCAGGCACCGCGTATCGTCCAGCAGATCCTGGGTCAATGCCGACATGTCCGGCATGTCCTCCTCAGAAGATCTGAGCACAGCCTCCAGGAAACGGAAAGGAATTGATTCAGGTGCCTCCCCTCCCCGCCGCAGCACGGTGGTCACTGCCTCGCGTGCCCGGTTCCGGTCGCCTTCAGCATCACGGGCCAGCAGTGCGAACACACAGAACAGGCTGGGAATGCCCCAGAAAAAACAGGGGCCATCGCCTGCGAACTGCTGCAGATGTCCCAGATCTTCCATGAAAAGCGTCAGGGCGGATTCCGTGTTTCCCTGCAGAAAAGCCAGGGTCCCGGCAAAGCCGGACCCCTGAAAAGACTCGGCAAAGTCAGTGAGCAGCCCCTGCAGGACGGTGAACTGCCCCCGCAGCAGATAGCTGGTGGCCAGCAGCCGACGGAAAGGCACCCGTTCATCCAGAGAAATTGTCTGCGTCTTTTCATCTGCCAGGTAGGCAAGTACTGCCGGAAAACTCTGCAACCGTTCCAGGGAATAGCGGATCACTGCATCCAGCAGGAAAAACTGAAACGAACCGGGCAGTGTGGCAAACCATGCCGGGTCAAAAGCCCGTCCAGCCACCAGTACCGCAGGAGGTTCAATGGCAAGGTAGCGATGCCCATCCTTTTCCCAGAAACGAAGTGCCGCATCGATTTTGTCAAAATCCTGCGAATACACGCCCAGACGAAACTGGCGGATCGCCCGCCAGCAGCGGGTCGACCATT
Source organism: Desulfobulbus sp. (assembly GCA_036746815.1). GTDB lineage: Bacteria > Desulfobacterota > Desulfobulbia > Desulfobulbales > Desulfobulbaceae > Desulfobulbus. Next base: position 9,962 of record DAIODL010000034.1, on the reverse strand, counting down.
TTCCGTGGGAATAATCCACCGGAGCGGCCCGTTCAACCAGCGAGGCAATTTTTGCAAAACGTTTCTGTTTGAGAGCTTGACGGGTGAGTTCTTCCGCCAGCAGCGGCGGGCACTGATTTTTTTTGCCAAGAAAACCCTCCTGGCGTAATTTTTCCACCATCTCAGTCACTTCTTCGGTGGTGGGTCGGCTTTCACCCAAATACGAGGGCGCAAGGTGATTGAGACACCGTGCCAGAAAAAGGGCAGAAACAGGCTCATAGATAATGGCATCAAGCTGCAGCAGGAGTTGTTCTGCCTCTGTGAGCGTACTCACATCGCTGAGCTGGACGGAGGTTCCATCTGAAGATACTGGGGAAGAAGACGAATCGTTCACTGGCTGAAATTGTGTCTCGTGGGAACAGATAATTTTCATTCAACATCAGGGGGACATTTTATGTCAGACACCTGATATCACAAAGGCTCCGGACAGGAGCGGAACATGGCGCAGGATCTGCCCTTCGCTTGCATGAAGGGCAGCTTCGTACACGTAAAAAAGCGCACGCCCTGAAACAGGGCGTGCGTGCAATAAACTTCCGGGTGACAAACTGCAACAAACGTTATTTCAGCATGCGCTGGTTGATCCAGATTTTGGAATCTTTGCGAAACTGTTCAAGCCAACTGGAAAGCAACGCGGTTTGCTGCGACTGATTGAGTTGCCTCACAAACTGCTCGCGTTTAGCCGCATCCCAATCACTTTTTCCCTGGCGGGAATCAAGGTTCTGATACAGATAACAGGTGGTTCCCTCGGTGACTACATGGTCCGGAAACGGGCCACCGTTCAAATGAGCGAAAGCACTCTTACGAATTACTTCCGGTAAATCGCTATCGGCACCGGCACGCTTGACATAGCCGGATTCCTTTCTGGCAAGGCCTTCCGGCCATTTTCCGGTTTCTCTGGCCTTTTTCAAATCTGCTTCCGCAGCTGCCCTGGCGAGTTCCGCACTTGTTGCCGCAGAATAATCAGCCGTCACCCGTTCACGCACTACATTCATTGCAGGCACTTCCGGCTCCTTGATATCCTCAGCAAAGAGGATGGCGTAACCCGAGGGTGTTTCCACCACCGAACTCAATTCCCCCTTATGCAAAGCAAAGGCGGCGGTGAGAAAGGCGGCATCTGTCACCAGTGGCAATTGCGGCGGCTTGGCCTGGGTAAAAAAATCCGTATGCTTGACAGCCGCGCCGGAAGTGGTGCTGTACTTGGCAAGACTACCCGCATGCATAATGGCCTCATAAGCATCGGAAGCATTTTTAAAGGCAGCTGCCTTGGCGTTTTTCTCTGCCAGCAACTTCTCAATAGAGGGCTTCTCCATATCAAAGGTGCGGGTCGTCGCCGGGATGATATCTTCCACTTTAAAAATAAAATAACCGTTGGGTGCTTCCACCAGATCACTGACGTCATCTTTTTTCAGCGAAAACAGCACATTCATAAAAGGTAACTTTTTGACATCATCACGACTGATGAAACCAAGATCACCACCCTTGTCCGGCTGGTCGGAAACACGTTGGACAGTCGCCACAAAATCGGCTCCCTGACGAATTTCCTCAAGCGCTTTTTCCGCCTCATCCTTTTTTGCGGCCTTCACTTCAGAGGTTGCGTTCTCAGGAACCCCGATAAAAATATGACGCACCCGCCGCCGCTCAGGCACCTGATACTCATCAAGATGCGCTTGATAATAGGTGCGCATAGCCTCATCCGTGACGGATGTATGCATACCGGCAAAGGGGTAACTTAAATAGGCCAGCTTGACCTGAGGTGCTGTTTTGTAGTCAGTTTTGTGCGCCTCGTACCACTGCTTAAGGTCCGCGTCGCTCACCTTGATCTTGGAGAGAAAATCGGCCGGTTGAAATGCCGCGTAGGCGATATTAACTTCCTCGTTGACATATCCCATCCAGTCGTTGATGTCTGCATCGGCAAGTCCCGCAAACTGCCCCAGGAACGTTACGGTCCGATTAATCAGGATATCGTCATGAATGTCATGTTCAAAAGCAGCCGGTGCCAGATGATTGTTGGCCAGTATGGCCTGGTAGCGCTGCAGATCAAAATGACCATCCTGAGAAAACGCGGGCATCGCCTGGATCTCCCGCTGCGTGGCATCCTTGCCCACGCTGATACCCATGCGTTCCGCTCCCTGCCGGAGTAGCATCCGCTGGACCAGCTGGCTGACCACCTGCTCTTTTAAACGCATGCTTTCCAGCAGTTTTTCAGGGAGTTGACCGCCAAACTGTTGTTTGTACCGCTCCACAGTCCGTTCATAGCTCTGGTTAAACGCCTGCGGCGTTATCTCATCGCCATTCACCACTGCTATACCGCTGGAGGAATTTTTCAGGTTGGTTCCCACACCCCAGAAAATAAAAACAATGGCTATAACAACCACAATCACCTGAATAAACAGGGATTGCGCATTTTTTCGCATAAGATTCAACATCATAGCAACTTCTCCACAAGGGCTCGCTTATAAATACATTTTCAAAGCGTTCATTATGTTCAATTTGGTGTCAAGTTTCCAGCGAAAAATGCTGTATTAAATAAGCTAAATATGCATGAGGCCCCACTCAAAAAAAAAAGGGAGCATGCTTGACAAAGGTTCCCCCCTATAGTAATTAAAGTCTGATTTTCAGAAATAAGATTTTATTACTCATCAATAATAAACACTTCGGCCAAGGAGGAATCATGGCAACTATTGAGCACAAAGGAAAAAGCTACGATGTAGACGAGGACGGCTTCCTGTTGAAGGGTAATGAGGATTGGGACGAGAACTGGGTCGACTATGTAAAGACCGTTGAAGGTATCTCCGACATTACCGATGAGCATCAGAAAGTTATCGATGCCCTGCAGGAGTATTACAAAAAGAATGGTATTGCTCCCATGGTTCGTATCCTTTCCAAGACCACTGGTTTTCCGCTGAAACGCATCTATGAGCTGTTCCCGTCGGGACCTGGTAAAGGAGCTTGTAAGATGGCTGGTCTGCCCAAACCTACCGGTTGCGTCTGATTGCTTTTTCGCCGAACGAAGTATGATAAAAAAGGCTGCCTTTTCAGGCAGCCTTTTTTATTGTTCACATTTCCACCGAGTTGCTCGATCTACAGCTTCTGTGGTCTAAAATCTGCTCAGCGGCAGAAACGAATTTCAAAAGAACCTGAGCATTCCAGAGGTGTTTTTTCGGTAACCTCAACCCGCCTGACAATGGCAAAAGGCGGGCCCTTCTCCAGCCAGGCGAGAAAGGCTGCCACCTTGTCCTCCTGTCCCTCAGCCTCCACTTCCACCGTGCCGTCCGCACGGTTGCACACCCAACCGGTTAGTTCCAGGTTCCGCGCGGTCTGCTCTGTATAGAATCGAAACGCCACTCGTTGCACCCGGCCGTGCACGATCGCATGAACGCGGCGGCTACACATCTGCACAGGTCTCCACAAGAGCGAGAAATTGGGTTTCGTCGAGCACGCGCAGCCCCATCTCCCCGGCCTTGCGTTCTTTGGAACCGGGTTTCTCACCCACGACCACATCCGTGACCCGGTGGCTGATGCTGGAGGCCACCTGCCCGCCACAACGTTTGACCCGCTCCTTGGCCTCGTCACGGGACAAACCCGCAAGCGTACCGGTAAACAGAAAGACCCGCCCCTCCAGGCCTGTCTGACTAGGAACGGCGCTGCTTATGACAACGCCCGCCCGCTGAAGACGCCCCAGCAACTCCAGATTGGCCGGGTCATGGAAAAAATCGTATACAGAATCCGCCGTCTGCTCGCCAATACCCTCGATCTGCAGCAAATGCTCACGATCAGCCACGGTTAGACTGTCCAGATCGGAAAAATGTTCACCCAGGAGCATGGCGGTCACCTCACCCACATGACGGATGCCAAGGCCTGCAATCAGCCGCCCCAGCGGCATTGTTTTCTTCTCGGCAACCGCAGCCTGCAGTTTCTGCGCGGACTTCTCGCCCCAGCCATCCAGGGCAGCCAGACGTTCACTGTCGAGCCGGAAAAAATCCGCCGGCTCCCGCACCAGCCCCTCGCGGATCAGCTGTTCCACATTCTTCTTGCCCAGCCCCTCCAGATCAAGCCCATTCTTGCCTGCAAAATAGATCAATTTCTGCAGATGCTGCGCCGGGCACAGCGGATTGGTGCAGCGGATCACCGCTTCCTGTGGTGTCGGCTGCAGAGGATGTCCGCATTCCGGACAGTTCTCGGGAAAAAGAATGGGCCGCTCCGCGCCGGTGCGTAAATCTGTGATTGCCTTAACTACCTCGGGAATCACATCACCCGCCCGTTGCACCAGCACCGTGTCCCCGATACGCAGGTCTTTGCGCTGAATATCATCCTGATTGTGCAGGGTGGCCCGCTGTACCAGGGCGCCGTTGATATCAACCGGCGTAAGATGCGCCACCGGCGTAACCGCACCGGTCCGCCCCACCTGGAATTCCACATTTTCAATTTTTGAGGTTGCCTGCATGGCCGGAAATTTCCAGGCCACCGCCCAGCGCGGCGCACGCGCCGTAGCACCGAGCCGCTCCTGCAGGGCCAGCGCATCCACCTTCACCACCATGCCGTCAATCTCATAGGCAAGCTGCTGCCGCTGATCCATCAGGTGCCGATACTGTGCTTCCACCTCGGAGGTACTTGAGCAGGCACGGATCAGGGGATTCACAGGAAACCCCATGGTCCCCAATTCCTTCAGCATGCTTTCCTGTCCGGTGGCGGTGAGCACCTCGGGATTGCCCACACTGTACACAAAAAATTGAAGCGGCCGCTGAGCCGTAATTTTGGGATCAAGCTGCCGCAGAGAACCGGCGGCAGCATTGCGGGGATTGGCAAACAGCGGCTCCCCAGCCTGACCACGCTGGCTGTTGAGCCGGGCAAAACCTTCTTTGGGAAGAAACACTTCACCGCGCACGTTCAATTGATCAGGGATATGCCGACCCTGCAGGCGCAGCGGAATGGAAGGCACGGTTTTGAGCTGGGTGGTGACATTTTCCCCAACCAGGCCATCACCCCGGGTTGCGCCCAGCACCAGCACGCCCTGCTCGTACACCAGCTCCACGGCAAGACCATCCAGCTTGGGCTCACATATGTAGCGAAGCTTCGTGTCACCACGCAGATAGCGAAGCACTTTGTTGTCAAAAGTGCGCAGTTCATCGGTATCAAAGATATTATCCAGGCTGAGCATAGGCACGCTGTGCTCGGCCGGCGTGAACATGGTCAGAGGCTGGCCGCCGACACGGTGGCTGGGGGAATCGTTGGTAACCAGTTCGGGATACGCTGCCTCCAGGTCAAGCAGTTCCCGGAAAAACGCATCATATTCCCCGTCTGTAATCAGGGGATCATCGAGCACATAATAGCGATACGCATGCAGGCGGAGCTGCTCACGCAACTCCGCCAGTCGAGCCATAGCCTGGGATTTATCCACAGATTACATATCCTCGAGAAGTACGCCGCCCTTGGCAATGTTCTCGCGGGATTCCTCATCAATGAACATCATAATTGCTTCCTTGGGCTTGTTGGCGACCCTGGAGATAACTTCGGTGACACCTTTGGCCATCTCCGCTTTCTGTTCCTTGGTAAGCTTTCCGGCAACCCGGATGCTGACATAGGGCATGCTGCCTCCTTCATACTTGACAACGAAGGTGCTTGCACCAGCCATGCCCCGACCATCCGGGGCCAGTATCGGCTGGTATTACTCCGCTTTTTGCAAGACAAACACCGTGAACACGGGTAAAAGATAGCAAATTTTTGCAGAGAAGTCGATTGTCATTCCCAGTGATTTTAGCCCCCCTTCTTCCTAACTGGAGACATATTATGCATGTTATTGTCACCGGCGGCGCCGGTTACATCGGCAGCCACACCTGCCTGGAACTGCTGCAGGCCGGCCATCAGGTCACGGTCCTTGATAATCTCAGCAACGCCAGCCGTGAAGCGCTGAACCGCGTGGAAGCGCTCACGGGCAGGAGCATCACCTTTCATAAGGTGGACCTCTGCGATCTGGAAGCACTCCGCCAGGTATTTTCGTCGCTTAAGGGGACCGATGCGGCCATCCATTTCGCGGGTTTGAAGGCGGTGGGGGAGTCAGTGTCCAAACCACTTTTGTATTATCATAACAACCTTGATACCACCATTAACCTGTGCCGGGTCATGGAGGAGCAGGGAATCCGCAATATAGTGTTCTCCTCTTCAGCAACCGTGTACGGCGATCCATCCTCCGTACCCATTCTCGAAAATTTTCCGTACAACTGCGCCAATCCTTATGGCCGCACCAAAATGATGATTGAGGAAATTCTGCGTGACGTGCACGTGGCCGATCCACGCTGGAACGTGATGCTGCTCCGCTACTTCAACCCGGTGGGCGCGCATCCAAGCGGTGTTATTGGCGAAGATCCCCACGGCACACCCAACAATCTCATGCCCTACATCTGCCAGGTGGCAGTGGGCAAATTGAAGCAGCTTTCCATCTTCGGCCACGATTACCCCACCCCCGATGGCACCTGCATGCGTGATTTCATCCATGTAGTTGATCTGGCCCGGGGGCATGTCGCGGCCCTTGCCAAGCTGGCGGAGAATCCTGGAGTGGCGGTGTATAATCTGGGGACAGGGCAGGGCTATTCGGTACTGGATGTGGTGAACGCCTTCTCGCGGGCCTGCGGGCACCAACTCCCCTATGTTTTTGCCGACCGCAGACCAGGCGATGTGCCTGCCTACTGGGGTGATCCCACCAAAGCCGCAAGGGAGCTTGGCTGGCGTGCCCAATATGGGGTGGATGCAATGTGCGTGGACAGCTGGAACTGGCAGACCAGGAACCCCAATGGCTACGAGGGAAAATAAACGCGTATGGTCGCTGATTCATGACTGATGACAAGCTTTTCGCACAGGGCAGTATAGGGGAGGATTTTACCTTCAACGAGCGGGTTGCCGAGGTTTTCGACGATATGCTGGATCGCTCCATCCCCCTCTACCACACCATCCTTGAGGGCATGGCGCAAATCCTCATCCGCCGCATGCCGCCAGGTGAGGTTATTTACGATCTGGGCTGCTCCACGGGCACAACACTTGTGGAACTAAGCCGCCAGCTGCCGCCGTACCGTTATCAATTTGCGGGCATTGACAATGCCCCTGCCATGCTTGACAAGGCGCGCAAAAAAAGTGCGATGTTTGGCAAAAATGACCTCATCACCTTCCAGGAAGGAGACCTGACTACCTGCTCCCTTCCCGGTGCCGCGGCCATTATCTGTAATTATACCCTGCAGTTTCTCCGCCCCATGACGCGCCTTGCCTGCGTGCAGCGGATGTATGCTGCCCTGCCGGAAAACGGGCTCCTTTTTCTCAGCGAAAAGACCATTTCCCACGCCAAGAGCCTGAACCGCGATTTCATCAGTATTTATCATCAGTTCAAACGACAGCAGGGATATTCGGAACTGGAAATCGCGGCCAAACGCGAGGCGCTGGAAAACGTACTGGTACCCTTTTCCCTGGAAGAGAACATGCACCTCCTCAGCGAGGCCGGGTTCACCGAAATTGAACCCTACTGCAAATGGTTTAATTTTTCGTCTCTGGTTGCTGTCAAAGGTTCTTCTCATGCTTCGGCCTGAATTTTTTTCTAACGCTGATCAGGAACAGCTGAAGCGGATATTGGCGGAAAAAGAGGCCTGGGTGAACCAGGATAAAAAAGGGTTCCTTCGCTTCCGCAGGCTGCTGGATCAGGTAAACCATCTGCGTGCCACCTCCTGTGATTTTTCAGGAGACGTGGTCCGTATCGGCTCATCCTCCGATTTGACAGAACCCGATCGGCTGGAACTGTATACGGTGCTCAAAGCGCTCATGCCCTGGCGCAAGGGGCCCTTCTCCCTTTTCGGCATTGATATTGATGCGGAATGGCGCAGTGACCGTAAATGGAAGCGCCTGCTTCCGGATCTGCCGGATCTACAGGGCAAGGTGATCGGCGACATCGGCTGCAACAATGGCTATTACATGTTCCGCATGCTGCCCTACAAGCCCCGGTTTGTGCTTGGCCTGGAACCCTACGTACAGCATTATTACACTTTTAACCTGCTCAACAGCTTTGCACGGCAGGATAATCTCGCGGTGGAACTTCTGGGCATCGAGCATCTGTCTCTTTTTCCAGCGTGCTTTGATGTCCTCTTCTGTATGGGCATTCTCTATCACCGTTCCTCGCCCATTGAAGCGCTGAAGGATATCCACGCGGCACTCAAACCTGGCGGCACGCTGCTGGTGGAATCCCAGGCCATCCCAGGCGACGCCCCCTTGGCGCTGTTTCCGGAGAAGACCTATGCCAAGGTGCCGGGAACCTGGTTTGTGCCCACCGAGTCCTGCCTGCGCCACTGGCTTGTCCGTTCCGGGTTCCGGGAGGTACGGTGCTTCTGTAATCATGCCATGAGCAGCTCCGAACAACGGCGGACCGAGTGGATGCAATACGAGTCCTACCAAGATTTCATTGACAAGGACAATGAGTCGCTTACTATAGAGGGATATCCAGCACCCCGCCGGGTATTCTTTAAGGCCACAAAATAATTAAGGATTTATCTGGTTCTTCCGGTCAGTTGCCAGTTGGCGAACTCACCGTGACCCGCTTATCCGTAAAAGAACATAGAGGAAGAAGACGTTATGAACGCACAGGATTGCACGTTGTACCACGGCGGTTTGAAGGGCGCTGAGACACTTTTTGGCGAAAATGCTGAAAAATATGGAGTGAAAGAGACGGTTTTCACCTTCGAGGGGCATCGCCTCAACCGGGATAAAAACACGGTTATCCTCACCGAGGATGATCTGATGCGTGGCGATATCAGCATGGAACTGGCTTCCCGTATGATGAACCGCACCTATTACGAGACCGAAAAAATCCGCCGCGTACTGCAGACCATCTTCCACATGGTCAACAAGGGGCATCAGGTGTTCGTGGTGGGGACTATTCTTGATGACAACTCGGTCAAGGGCGGCACGGGCTGGGCTGTGGAGCTGGCCAAGCTGTTCAATCGGCCGCTGCATGTCTATGACCAGCACCGCCATCACTGGTTCACCTGGAAGGAAGGCGCCTGGAAAGAGGATGAACCTCGCATCTCCTACAACACCTTTGTCGGTTCCGGCACCCGCTATTTGAGTGATGATGGTATAGCCGCCATCAACAAGCTCTTTGAGGACAGCTTCGTTAAATAATCGCCTCCGGGGCAGGCTCGCCCACCTTAGAAGGATTGCACTCCCCGCAGCCGGTTTTAACCTGTTGCGGGGATTTTTATTTACCGATACAGAACTGACTGAACACCACATCCAGTACGTCATCGGGGGTGGTCAGCCCGGTGAGATCGCCCAGACCGTCGAGCGCGGTCTGCACATCCACGGCCAGTAAATCCACGGGCTCGCCCTGCGTCAGCGCCTGCGCGAAGCGGCGGCAGGCATCCAGCACCTGCGTGAGTATGGCCCGGTGCCTTGTATTGGGAGCGCAGGTCATCTGCTCGCAAAGCTCGCGCCCCTCGCCGATAACGCTCTGGTACATCGCCTCTTCGAGATCCTCCATCCCTTCGCCCAGCAGTGCTGCAACGGATATGCAGACCGTCTCCGGAAAAAGGACGGTCAGCTCTTTGATACAGGCCGCATCTACCAGATCGCTTTTGTTGAGCACAACCAGCCGCTTGCGCCCGGAGGTGCTTGCAAACAGTGTCTGTTCCTGCCCGCTCACGCCCCGTTTGGCATCCACCACAAAAAGCACCAGTTCCGCCTGTTGCAGCTGCTGACGGGCGCGCGCGATCCCCAGTGCCTCCACCGCATCCTCATGGTCGCGGATACCCGCGGTATCGATCAGGGAAAAGGGGATGCCGCGGATGACAAAACGCTCCTCAATGGTGTCGCGGGTCGTGCCCGCCACCGGGGTCACCAGGGCCCGCTCCTCGTGCAGCAGGGCATTGAGCAGGCTCGATTTACCCACATTG
>DAIODL010000033.1:10352-13335 GCA_036746815.1 Desulfobulbus sp. | reverse complement strand
CGTTGCCGCCCGGATAAGGGTAGTTACCGGCCACCGAGCCCAGATTGACGATATGCCCGCGGTTACGCACGACCATGCCCGGCAGGATGGCGCGGGTCATGGCGCAAAGACCCTTGATGTTGGTATCGATCATGGTTTCCCAGTCTTTGAAATCGACCCTGTCCGCCCCTTCCAGCCCCAGGGCCAAACCGGCGTTGTTGACCAGCACGTCGATTTCTTTAAACTCCTCGGGCAAGGTATCGAGCAGATGGAAATCAGCGTCAATGTTGCGCACATCCAGTTCAACAATATGCACCGGCACCGAGCTTAACTGCTGTTTCAGCGCCTGCAGACGCTCCAGACGACGGCCAATAAGCACCAGGCGGCAGCCTTCAGCAGCGAAACGCTCGGCACAGGCCTTGCCAAACCCGGCGGTGGCGCCGGTGATACACACGGTTTTCTGCATGATATACTCCTTCAATGTATCGCTCTGGAAAACGGGTACCCCCTGAAAAAACAACATTTTCTTCAAGCGCCCCTGACATTCCAGAGCGAGGTGATTATAATCAAAACACTGTAAAATGAGCTCGTAGTTTAACGTAACTATATTGCCTAATTCGAAGGAAAAATACCATGCTGAAAAAAAAGATGCTCAAAGCGCTCAATGATCAGATCAATGCCGAAATGTATTCCGCCTACCTGTACCTGTCCATGGATGCCTATTTCCAGTCCATCAACCTGACCGGTTTTGCCAACTGGATGCGGGTGCAGACCCAGGAAGAAATGATGCATGCAACAAAATTCTATGATTTTGTAAATGAGCGCTCCGGCCGGGTCACTCTGGAAGCCATCGCCAAACCGGAATTCACCTGGGAATCGCCTCTGGCCTGCTTTGAAGCCATTCTCAAGCATGAGCAGTATGTTACCGAGCTCATTAACAATCTCACAGACCTGTCCATCGCGGAAAAAGACCATGCCACCAATAATTTCCTGCAATGGTTTATCTCCGAACAGGTTGAGGAAGAAGCATCTGCCACCGATGTCATCGAGAATCTGAAACTGATCAAGGACAATCCTTCGGGTCTTTTCATGATGAACCAGGAACTGGGTAAACGCGTCTTCACCCCTCCGGCGACCACGGCCGCATAAAAGAGTATTATGAGTAGTCGCGCCAGTAAACAGCAGGTTCTGGAGCTTTGCCGTGAGCACGATCTCACTCCGGCTCTGCGGGTGCTTGCGGCCATGCCCGCCAAGGGCGTGGTTAACGCTCTCTTTTCCCTGATCTGCCGTGAAGATCCTCTGCTCCGTTGGCGGGCAGTCACCTGTATGGGGATTACCGTGGCCCGGCTCGCCGAACAGGATCTGGAAGCCGCCCGGGTGGTCATGCGCCGCTTTCTGTGGAGTCTGAATGATGAATCCGGCGGCATTGGCTGGGGCGCGCCCGAGGCCATGGCCGAATGCATGTGCCGGGACCGGCGGCTTGCAGAGGAGTATGTGCACATGCTCATTTCCTATATGCGCGAGGATGGCGAGGAAATCTGTCAGGACGGCAACTATATTGAGCATCCCATGCTGCAGCGCGGCCTGCTGTGGGGTGTTGCCCGGTTGAGTGCGTGTTGTCCTGATCTCCTGCAGAGCAAAGAGGCTGAGGCGGATATCCTCCCGTATCTGCACGCGGAAGATGGGGAAACCCGTGGACTGGCAGTACTGGCCAGCGGACGGCTGGGCATTGACACCGCACAGCAGGAACTCGTCCGCTTGACAGAGGACCCGTTCAATTTTTCCCTGTATGAAGATGGCAGGCTGACCCAAGTCACTGTCGGCCAGTTGGCGCAGCAGGCACTGGAGGCTTTGCCCGCGTGATGAAAACTGGACTGTTCCCGGCTGTCGCCTGCCTGCAGTTTGCAATTACCCTGGGTGAGATGGAAAGCAACATCGCCCAGGTCAACGCTCTGCTCAAGGCTCAGACCTTGAAACCAGACACCCTGGTGCTGCTGCCGGAAGTCTGGGCCACGGGCTTTGATTATCTTCGAACTGAAGAACTTGGCAAACGCACGCCTGAAGTTTTGGCAGTCATGCAGAAGCTTGCCCGTGAGCACCAGATCTATCTGGCCGGCTCCCTGACCGAGCCTGGAAAAGGTGACAACCTGCCCCGTAACACGCTCTTTGTGGTGGGGCCGGCGGGTGTAGTTGGCTCAATTTCCAAACAGCATCTTTTCCACTACTGGCAGGAAGACCGCTATTACCAGGCAGGCGTCGCCGGAAAAACGCTCACGACACCGTACGGATCAGTGGCGGGAATGATCTGCTACGACCTGCGCTTTCCCGAGGTGGCACGCAATCAGATTTTTGCGGGCAACCGGCTGCTGATTATTTCCGCAGAGTGGCCGCTCAGTCGTCTTACACACTGGCAGACTCTGGTACGGGCACGGGCCATTGAAAATCAGTGTTATGTGGTCGCCTGCAATGGCTGCGGACGCACCGGCAAGATGGAAATGGCCGGCCATTCCCTGATAATTGACCCGAATGGAGCTATTCTGGCCGAGGCAGGCACAGAACCAGCGTTTATCAAGACACCATTAGTGGAAGACGCAGTTGATGCTGCGCGCCGCCAGTTTTTTCCGGCTGGCAATCGCCCCTGGCTGGGGTCAGATGCAGATAAAATTCTTTCCCTCACGCAGCTGGCAGCCACTCTTGCCCCCATGCGGCGTTATGGGACCCGCGTCGCCTTTACTAATGGGTGCTTTGATCTGCTGCACGCAGGTCACGTGAGTTATCTGGAAAAAGCTCGCGCCACCGCCGACTGCCTAGTGGTGGGACTCAACACCGATAGCTCGGTGCGCCGGCTCAAAGGCGATCATCGTCCCATCAATTCTGAACAGATGCGGGCACGGGTGCTCGCGGCTCTGGGCTGTGTCGATTTTGTGGTGCTCTTCGATGAAGATACGCCGCTTGACCTTATCAAGGCAATCATGCCGGACGTACTGGTCAAGGGAGCAGACTA
>DAIODL010000033.1:0-10252 GCA_036746815.1 Desulfobulbus sp. | reverse complement strand
CGCTTGACCTTATCAAGGCAATCATGCCGGACGTACTGGTCAAGGGAGCAGACTACGAGGAAAACGAAATTGTAGGCGCCGCCGAGGTCAAGGCTGCCGGAGGCCGGGTGGAGCGCATTCGCTTTGAGCACAACTGCTCCACCACCGCACTCATCAAGGCCATTTACCAGCAGTAAAACAAGCAGTAACAACGCACAAACACGATAAACGAGCAAGGAGCAGACAACAATGACGACACTGCATATAACCGGCATGAAATGCCAGCACTGTGTCAAAGCAGTGACAAAAGCCCTGGAAAACCTGGGGGCAACTGAAGTGCGGGTGGATCTGGAAAAAGAACAGGCCAGCTTTCAGGGGGCCATCGATAAAGAGGCAGCGCGTACGGCTATTACCAAACAGGGATTTACCTTGGTGGATTAACCGCTGATATCAACATTGATCTTTTCACTGAACGCATCGGCCCCTCGGCCGGTGCGTTTTTTTTTATTTCTCAGCGACAAACTGAGCCTCAAAAGCCTCAAGAAAGGGCTGCAGCTGGAACTGTGGAAGGATATTGATACCAGCCGCAGCAGCGCGTCCCCCACCGGTGGGAAAACGGCGGCACAGTTCATCTGCCCCCCGACGGTGGGCTAACGGCGCGCGTACACTGACCAGATAATCGCCACTCTCAAGAGTGATGAGAATGGCATGGGCAAGCGCAGGCTCCAGACGCGCCTGCTGGTTGGCAAACTCACCCACCACCCGCTTGCACCAGTTGGCAGAAGGCAGCACAAACACCCGCCCCGCCGGCGAGCTGTAACCAGGCCTCAGCTCGGCCGCCTGCGCCATATCAGCCGCATAGCCCTCCCGCAGACGGCCGAACACTTCGGAATGCCGGTAGAGAGTAAAAGGATCCTGAAACCGATTTACCTCACGGAACAGATCCGCCGGATGAATGAGAAGTTCAGATACCGCCATTCCATAGCCATTGTAATTCAAGAGCCGCCCACTCTCGCACAGCAGGGCGAGATCGCTCTCCAGCAGATGCAGGGGCGCGGCCGCTGCCGTAGCTGCATCATCCAGATTATCACCAAAGGCACCCACCACAGCCCAGGCACAGTAACGCTCCTTGAGCAGGCGGTTGATAATCAGGGAGGTGCACATCTGGGGATCAGGATCAATATGGGCGTCCAATGCCTCGGACACTGGAACATCGCCACTGTAATGATGGTCCGCGTAGAAAATGCGATTGTTCTGCGCCAGCAGACGTGCAAGGGCATCATGATTGCGGGCCATGGAGATATCGAGCACGGTGAGCCGGCTGTCCCGCACCGCGCCAAGGCGTTCGAGCAGCACCACATCCCGCTTGACGCCGGTAACCAGCACCGCTTCCGGACACGGAGTATGCAGCCGTAACTGCTGCAGGGCGCAGATTCCGTCAGCATCGCCGTTGAACACATCAAAAAACATCGGACATCTCCGAGTGACCAGTCCCGCGTTCAGTTGCCGCCGAGATCAAAACCAAAGGGCATGCCGATATTGGCGAGACGGAAAGTGATCATGACACTCTGATCGCCAGATTCATAGCGCGTGGAAAGCTCCACCGACCAGCAGGGCTGGACATAACGGATACGGAAGGACTCATCGATAGTTTTATCGCTCTTGAGATTGCGTTCCAGGGAATAGCCCGCGGCCAGGTTGTAGGGAAGGAGATACCAGACACTGCCCTTGATGGAATTCACATCCGTCTCTTCATCATAGCGGTAATCAAGGGAGAAAATATCGCCGCGGGTGCTCACGTAATCGCCTTCCAGGGAATGATAATAGGCACCCTCGCCATACACATCCACCTTGGTGAGATATTTGATCCTTGTTTTGTCCGTCGGGTACCAGCCGGTTTCCATCTGCACCGGCGTCAAGGGCGTATCACTATCCTCACTGAGCAGGCTATAGCCCTCCTTGATCTTGAAATAGGCGTAATCACGATCAAAATCTTTCCCATTACGCTTTCCGTCAATGGTGAAGAAGTTGTTCACACCGTAATAAATCGTGTCCTGGTCCTCCAGTGTATCGACCAGATCAAACTGTGGCAGGGTCTTCTCATCGGGGATATGGGTATACCCGTAGGCCACATAGGGGCGCACAAGATGCGTCACGTTGTTCACATCACCGATGGACACGGCAAAATCACGCTCCATGGTGGTGCCCACTTCTGCGTTCAGGTTGTAGAGAAATCGGTTTCTAGAATCAATGTCTTTCCATTCCGTGGCATCGTTATCCGTGATACTATAAGCCGTATCGCGCACACCGGCACTGACATAGCTCTCCAGATAAGGGGACAAAGGTACGCCCGTGGTCACCGTGGGCATCACGTCCAGCCGTTGGGCGCCTACGCCCACATCCCGCCAGAAATGCGTGTAATTGGCATCCCAGGAAAAATCAGGCCCACTATGCGTTCCAGCGAGCGGCACCACACCGGAATACGTCACGGAAGGCAGTTTCCAGGGAAGCGAGGGATTTTCCGGGGTGTATACATTGGTGCTGACGTCATTCACCGCCGACATTTCCGCCAACAGAGCCGTACCATTGTCCCAGGTACGCAGCGCACCCAGGGTGTTCGTGCGGTAATCATTGTTTTTATCCGTGAAACCGCGGCCAAAGACGCCAAGGAAGTTCCTTTGCGAAACATCGAAGCTGGTGGAACCGGAGTTGAACTCCCGCATATAGTCGCGGTCAGACACCACATCCACATCCAGCCGTATCACCCAGGGACCGATATCCTGATCCACCTTGCCCCGCACCCAATAGCGCTGGCTGTTGGTATGCGTGAAACTCCCGTCCTGGTAATAACTCACGTTGGAGGGATCGGACAGATCATCATTGAGAAAATGGGCCTGCAGCATGCCCTTGCTTTCGGTATCAAGCACATAACGGTATTCACCGCCCAGCATGAGCCCACGGTTGGACATATAGCGAGGGTACAGGGTCAGATCCGAACTCTGTGATAGATTGACGAAAAACGGAATTTCCATCCCGAAACCATCACGGCCTGACGTATAGATGGAAGGAAACAGAAAACCTGTCTGACGGGTGTGCTTGGCCGGCAGGAGCATGATCGGCGAGTAGAACACCGGGAAATCCTTGATGCGGAAGGTGGCGTTCTTAAGCAAGGCGTAACCGCCGTCCGTAATTTTGGTATCCTTGGAGGCAAAACTCCACGGCGGCACTTCCCCCGGCTCCAGCTTACAGGTCACCACCCAGCCGTCCTCGATATGGTAGGTGAGGGCCCCTGTTTTCTCAATGCGCTGCCCTTCAAAATGAAGATCACTGTTGCGGGTGATGACCACGGCATTGTTAAAACTGCCGGTACTGCTGGCCATGTCGATGGTGCCGGAATCCGCCGCCAGCTTGTCGCCATTGACCACAATGATGAGATGCCCGGAAGCCTCCATGGTTCCCTTGGTGATGTCGTAGACAACCCGGTCGGCCCGTATCTTTGTCAGCGTTTTTGCAGGGGCGGGCTTCTGGACGTCACCTGCTTTGGGTGACTTTGCTTCCAAGGGTTCTTTTTTCTCCAGGAGCACATTGCCTTCTGCCACCAGGCGCGGCGGATTTTCCTCCCGGATCATTTTATCAGCCGCCACATCCCAATATTTGGCATCAGCGGTAACAGCAGCCGTGGCAGACGTATACAAGAGCCCAAGAACCAGCGGCAATACCAGAAAAGCTGGCAAGAAACGAACAAAAAAGGAAGGCTTCACCTCGAAAGGCTCCTTGCAAAAAGAGGACGCAAAAAAACAGGCAGGGAAACAGGTTTATCGGTTGATGGCGGAGCTGGCCGATAGAAGCCAACCGGCTGAAGCGATTAAAGAAACGCAAAATCAATAACCACCAACAACTGCCCGAATGTACGAGCCCCCCCAACCTGTGTCAAGGGAAAAGCGCAAATTTGCCTTGCAGCACAGGGGAAATTGGTTTAAGAATCGCCAGTCATAACATTGGCTAATAACTTGATTTTCCAAAACTTGCTTCTTCCTCTACGGCATGCTCACCTGAATGTGAGCAACCAGTCATAACGCTGCATGAACTGTATCTTCGGCCCGGTGAATTCCAGGCGACTCGGCCGCTCTCTCGGAATTGATCTTTTTCCAACCAAGATCTGTAATCTCAATTGTATCTACTGTGAAGTAGGACGGACCACTGTCCCTGTCGGTCGGCGTGACGCATACTCTGATACCCAGGCACTGCTTGACGAAATTGACGCCTTCTGCGCTGATCCTGCACATCTCGCGGAAGTGGATGTGGTAACGGTCACCGCCAAGGGTGAACCGACACTGCACCTGGATCTGGGGCGCATCCTCCGCCACATCAAAGAGACAACCACCAAGCCCGTGGCTGTGCTCACCAATGGAACCACTTTAAACGATCCACAGGTCCGCGCCGCACTTATGACCGCGGACGTAATCAGCCCCTCACTGGACGCAGCCACTGACGCAAGTTTCCGCAAAATCGACCGGCCTATGGCCGGATTGAATCTGAATACCATTATTGCGGGTCTCACCACCTTCTCCCACGAATATCACGGGAAGATCTGGCTGGAAATTCTCTTTGCAGCCGGCATTAACGACAGTCCGCACGATGTGGACGCGTTGATTGCCGCCATCCGGCCCATGCGGATTGACCGGATCCAGCTGAATACGGTGATACGGCCACCGGCGGAATCGTTTGCCCGGGCGGTGCCTGAGCTGGCGCTTCAAGCCATCGGTGAACGCTTCCACCAGGCTCTGCCCCTTCCTGTCGACCTGCCTTTTGCGCCGGCGACGTCCGATGTTCCTCCCGGGCACGCATTGTCTGCAGATATTCCGCAGACTGCGATGGATCACGAAACGGTGCTGCGGGAGATTATTGCGATGTTACAGCGGCGGCCCTGTACCGCTGCTGATATAGACCGGACCTTTCATTTGCATGGCCCGGAAAAAGTTGAGCTTCTGCTTACACCGCTGGTGCAATCTGGTGTGCTGCATCGTCACGAATTCGGTGGCAAATGCTTTTATCAGATTGCGTAGGTCAGAAAACGCACATGTTCATAAATAAACAAGTTCTGGCCTGGGAGCGGTGTACAGCTGCTTATAAAAATTACCCAAAGGATACGAATGACCGATCAAACCAATCAAAAGAATGAACCCAAAGCCACACCTATGCCCAAGGCCAGGAAAGGCGCCTGGTGGAAAGCGCTTGTTAAACCGGAAAAACCTCCTGTAGAGGTCCCGGAATCGGCCCCCGTGGAAAAACCGGCAGAACCTGCAGCCGGTTCTCCAGAGCCCGTTGCCGTGCAGGAAAGCAGTGCTCCGGTTTCCATGCCCATGGAAAGCGAGCTCCCGGCAGTGGAGCCCCCAGCCTCCATGGAAGTTGCCGATATATCCGCTTCCCAAGAGTCACAGAAAACTGCAGACGCCATAGATGCCGAAGACACCTTGGATGAAACGCCCGCAGACACTACTCCTGCCAAAAAACGCCGGTCTCGCCGAGGCGGCCGCAAACGGTCCAAGAAAAAGGAGGCGGAAGCCGCTGAGTCGGTTGAGCAGGAAGAAGCCACGCAGGATCAAGAGGACAGTGAAGAAGACGATGATGTAGTGGAAGAACCCACTGACGCTCCGTCTAAACAGGTTGCCTACAAGCTCCTCATCAATGCGGAGGAGCCGGAGGAATGCCGTATCGCGCTCCTGGAGGATGGACGCCTGGAGTCGTTCCACGTCACCACCATTGACCGGGAGCCCACAAAAAATAACATCTACAAGGGCAAGGTTGTTTCCGTGGAGGCCAACCTCCAGGCCGCCTTTGTAGATATCGGCACCGGCCGCAACGGTTTTCTTCCCTTCAATGAGATCCATCCCGAATATTATCGGCAGGATGTCAGCGAGCATGTGCAGGACCTGATAGCCCAGCAGCAGTGGAAGAAGCTCAAGATCGAGGACGTGATGCAGCGGGGCCAGGAGGTACTGGTACAGGTGGTTAAGGAGGTCACCGGCAACAAGGGTGCCAACATGACGACCTACCTCTCCCTGCCCGGCCGTTTTCTGGTGCTCATGCCCGGCAGCGACAGTGCCGGCATCTCGCGAAAAATCGTGGGCGAGGAACGCCGCTCCTCGCTTCGGGAAATGATGAGTGATTTCGACATCCCCGAAGGCATCGGCTACATTATCCGCACCGCCTCGGCCGACATTACCCGTTCCAACCTGGAACAGGATCTGAGCTCTCTGCTCAAACTCTGGGAAGATATCAAGAAACGCGGACAGACCGAGGAAGCGCCTGTACTCGTATATGAAGAGCAGGACACTGTGGTCCGCTTTCTACGGGATCAGTTTGTGCCCGAGATCCAGGAAATTCTGGTGGATACTCAGGAATCGCTGGATAATGTCAACGCCTTTATCAACCTCCTGCCCACCCGGCAGCAGCAGGTCAAGGTGCGGCTGCATCGCGGCAACAAACCCATCTTTAATCAGTTCAATGTTGAAGAGCAGATCGAATCCATCTTCAAACCGCAGGTGCCCCTGCCCTCCGGCGGGTCTATCGTTATCGACCCCACCGAGGCCCTGGTGGCCATTGATGTCAACTCCGGCCGCACCTCCAAGAATGCAGATTTCGAGGACACCATATTCCTTGCCAACATGGAGGCTGCAGCAGAACTGGCCCGCCAGCTGCGGCTGCGCGACCTGGGCGGCTTGATTGTGGTGGACTTCATTGATATGCGGAACAAAAAGCATATCCGCGAAGTGGAGCGCCAAGTGAAGATCAGCATGAAACGTGACAAGGCCAAGGTGGATATCAGCAAGATTTCCCGCTTCGGGCTGATGCAGATTTCCCGGCAGAAGATGGGCTCGCCCATTGAAAAAGGCAGTTACCGCACCTGCGAATACTGCCAGGGCCGGGGCGTGGTGCGCTCAGTGGAAACCCTTGCGCTCTATTATCTGCGCCGCATCCAGACCGGCATCACCCGCAAGAAGGTGGCCCGGGTGGAGTGCCGCCTGCCCCTGGACGTAGCGCAATACCTGCTCAACAAAAAGCGTCCGGAACTGGCGGACTTGGAAAACAAGCACAAGGCCACGATCGACATTATTCCCCGGCCGGAGATGAAGCCCGTGGATAGTCAGATCGATTTTCTGGAGACAAGCACCAGCAACCAGGAAAAATAAGCCTGCGCTGGCTCCTAAGGAACCTTCACGTAAAAAATGCTTGAATATAATTGGTTGTCAGAGTATATGAGTGACCGTTTCTGCGCCTGTGGCTCAGCTGGATAGAGTGCCGGACTACGAATCCGTAGGTCGGGGGTTCGAATCCCTCCAGGCGCGCCAAAAATTCAAGGGGTTAGGTCATTCTGACTTAACCCCTTTTTCTTTTGTGTGTGAAAACGTGTGAGACTTTTCCCTGGCAGTCTCGTAAGCACGTATCGCCTGTTTTTCATTTTCATTAAAACTATGTAAGTAAATCTCGGTTGTTTTGCGATTTTCATGACCGAGAATTTTCTGAATGGTGCCGATGGGAGTATTGATACTATCCATGAGAGATGCCCCCGCATGCCGTAGAGCATGATAGCGGAAATAATGAACACCAGCTTTCTCACAGAGGGTTTTCATAATCTTTTTACGGTCCCGAAAGGGCCCATCAATCCATGCACCTTCTTTTGTGCTGTAATACCTATGCCAGAACACCCAAGGATGGTTTTTGACGCGACGATCGGCAAGATCGCTCAAAATACTGAACAACTTATCCGTCATCCAAATCTGCCTTGGAGTAAGATGGCCGCCACTTTTTTTGCGAGTATAGAGGGTTACGTACCGTTGTTGCAAATTGACATCTTCCCACGTTAGGCGGTTAATCTCACTCACTCTTCCAAACGTTTCACGAATGGTCCAGAGGTATGCCTGTATGTCTTCCGGAGCAGCAGCTATAACCTTATCGATATCCTCGGTCGCTGGAGTATATTTGATTCTCTTTTCTACGGGTAGAAATGCAATCTGCCGAAGAGGATCATGAGTAATGATACCTTTCTTTAAGCCGAAATTGAATGTTGCGCGAAGATACCGGATGTCCTTATTGGCAACGTAATTGGATACCTTACTGCGCTTCAGAATAAATTTTTCGACCGAATCTGAAGTAATCTCCCCGCACTTCAAGGCACCCCAATATTGGACCCATCGACGCGCCATATAGAGATATTCCTGGTAGTGCCTTTCTGAGTTATAGGCTTTTACATGGTCCAAACGTTGATTAACTAACTCCAAGAAGTCCATGTCTATTGGGGCTCCCTCCACCACTGGCGGATTGCTTAACTCCTCCCTTTTCTTTGCTTCGGCTCGTTGAGCCTCTTTTTTGGTCTTGAACCAGGCTTCTGTGTGCCTGACTCCCTTGCTGGTGAAGTCGTACCTCCACCCTTTGTTGGTTACTGAATAAACGCTCATAAAGATCCTCTTTTGATGGGAAAAATAGAGAACCCCCGAGCTTTGCACCGCCTAACTTCCTCCAGTGTTTATAGACCCAGCTTTGACTCTTCTTGAAGAAACAGGCGACCTCATCGGGTGTCATTATTGCTGATTTCGATTGTATGTCAAGAGATAGCGGTACCATCGTAGGGTCTTGATTGACCCTGGGACTGATATCCATTCAGCAAAAGTGAGACGATTAAATATTGGAAGTAGGAAGTACGTAAGGCTGTACAGTCCCGCTAATTATCGGCGCGATATAGGGAGGCGGCTGAACGGTTGAGCGAATGGTGATATTACGTTGCCCCGACTTACTAAATTCGATGGATACGGAACGTTCGCGGAGGAACGTCATGCATCGTTTCAGTTTGCTTGAAAGCATGTTTGCTTGTCTTGGCCATCCGTTGGAACACCGCACTTCATCCGGCGAAATTAAAGCCAGTTGGGACATCAAAGCTGTCGGTGTGCCTGACCAGTAGCCCGTGCTCTGCATGAGTTTCATTATAGACGAGGCAACAGGATCGGCTGCAATGGCATCGTCGATGGCAAGGAGCCGATTTTGTTCATAATCAATGACAAATTGACCCGAATTCCAGGGAAGTGCTTTTTCGGCTGCCACCACCCAATGTACAAAATCGGCCATTCGCGGGCAGGTGGGCAGTTTCGTGTTATCAATATGTTTGAGTGCAGCAGATACAGCGTCATATAGAGCACCAAGAATTTTAGGTCGAGCCGCATTCCACTGCTCTGCCAAAAGGTATTCAGGACATCGTTTCTCAGAAGGTATGGGCTTGGTTCTGATGAAGATAGTTCGATCACATAGGTCAGGGCGTTGCACAAACTCAGTGATTCCGTTGGTAACGAAAGTCCTTCGGAAAGTAAAGACCGCTTCCTCGCCGTTAGTAAATAATGCACGAGTTACGAATCCGCCTCCGGTCACCAGCTTGCACAGGGCATCCGAAATATTGCCGGTAATCCTAGATGCGTTGTCATATAGAGGCAGCCAACAGTTACACACGTTGATTGCCAGCTCGCGTTCAGAACATGGTAAGTTGGTAGAAAACGGTTGTTTGGGGTCAATAAGATCTGCAATCAGATGGCCTAACCAACTTTTTCCACTCCCTTGTTCCCCCTGTATTGTTAAATGCGGACATGGTCTGCTCGACTGAAGAGCGCCTACCAGAAATGCGATCAATAAGGTGAAGTGATTTTCATTCTCCAGATGGCAAAACTGCTTGAAAGTGTGAAGAGAGCCACCTCTTTGAGGTGTTGCAAGGGCTAACAAGCGTTTGGGACGAATAAAACATGCGGGAGAATCGGTAGAGTTGATAATCTCCCATCCCTCAGGACTAATACGCACTTGTTGCCGTTGCTCGTTGCACATGTCGATGTAAATGGCTTTTCCGATTTCGGCAATCCGAATGAACACCTCCTGGGCGGGACCTGAAGAAGCAACGGCATCAATCATGGCAATGATATCTTTCAAAAAGTTGGCTGTTGGAATCCGCGAGGTATTGTTGAAGTATAATTCTTTTGAATAACGTCGAAAATTCCGACTGTTAATACGGATAATTTCCTGACATCCATGGACACGAACCTTGGCAAAAGTTATTCCGTTTGAAGAATGAAAGGGCTTGGATTGCTCTTTAAGAATCTCAAAGAAAGCTTCTCGGTCGAGTACATTACGCATCTGGTTACCTCCTAAAAAAGTTGAATGGTGTGAGCATTGTTTCAACGCTTATATGTGTGGTGTATAACCACACACTTGAAAGGTAAAAAAAATTATACTTTCT
>DAIODL010000032.1:0-13359 GCA_036746815.1 Desulfobulbus sp. | reverse complement strand
ACCTTCCGCTACCAGATACAGCATCTCCGCTACAGCATCAGTCCTGAGGAACTGGCTGCCATCCTGCCACCCGATGATGCCACACTGGACGGCAAACCACTTGCCCTCATCCGGCAACTGTTGCTGCAGACGTACACACAACTGTGGCCGCTGATTCAGCAGGGACAGGTGGAACAGGCTCTCCAGACAAAAGCGTATCCCCTGTTTGCCGCACTTCTTTCATGGAGTGTCACCCAGGCGCGCAAGGACACGCAGTTTGGTCCGGCCTTTGTGCTCCCCTTCATGGGCAGGATGCTGGCGGGCTTCACCACTGAAGAGTTACGCACTCTGGCCTGTGAAGTGATCAAAAAGGTGGGACAGGAACCGCTGGACACGCAGGCGTTTACAGCGGAGGCACCGGCGCCGCTGGGGCACATCAGCGCCAGTTACCCCCGGGGACTGCATGCCTATCCGGAGATACAGGCGTTGATGAATCTGCTGCAGACACTCGGTATTGAGCGCTACGTGATCTCAGCCAGTACCGAATGGCTGGTGGAAGGAGCGGCAGCCTGTCTGGGATTTGCCCTGGACCGCCGTCATATCTACGGCATAAGGGTGCGGCTGAATGCGGAAGAACGGCTGACTATCGACGATTTCCCGCAGTATCCGGTCACCTATCGCCAGGGGAAGACAGCCATTGTCAAACGTCTCAAAGGCGTTCCCATCCTCGTGGCGGGCGACGCTGATACGGATTACGAAATGATGACCCTGCCCGGCGTGGCCCTGCGGTTGCTGATCAACCGCCAGCAAAATGGCCTCATTGCGAGTCTCTACAAAAGGCCGGACATCCTTTTGCAGGGCATTGACCTGGCCAGGGGCCGCTTCATCCCCTCACGGGACTCGGTCAGCGAGTGACTAGGTTGACGTAAAAACGTGTTCTGCCTGCCGGAAGTTTTCAGCTCTTTTTCATGGTTGCAGCAAAATCAAGCATTCGCTGAATCGGAACCCGGGCGCGCGCGGCCAGTTGCGCGTCCACATGGATTTCGCCTTCTCCGCTCTCCAGCACCCGCACCAGTTTTTCCAGCGAATTCATTTCCATCCAGGGACAGCGGGCGCAGCTCTCCCCGGTGGCACCCATGCCCGCCGTTGGCGCGCTGAGGAGAATTTTTTCCGGAGCCAACTGCTGCATTTTATTGAAAATGCCCGCATCTGTGGCCACGATAAATTCTTTGTTGGGCAGCTGCTGCACCGCCTGAATCATGGCAGTGGTCGATCCCACCACATCCGCCTGCTCCACCACATCCGCAGGTGATTCCGGATGCACCAGTACGGCTGCCTCGGGATAACGGGCCCGCATCTCCTTGAGCGCATCGGCACGGAACTCCTCATGCACCACACAGGAGCCGGGCCACAGGATCATATCCACGCCGGTCATCTGCTGTACGTAGCGGCCCAGATGACGATCGGGCGCCCAGAGTATTTTCTCCCCCTGCTCGGCCAGGTGCTTGATCACCGGCAAAGCAATTCCCGAAGTGACCACCCAATGGGAACGTGCCTTGACTTCAGCACTGGTATTGGCATATACCACCACCGTGTGCTCGGGATGCGCGTCGCAGAATGGGGCAAAGGTGTCAATGGGACAGTTTTCATCCAGGGAACAGGTAGCGTCCAGATCAGGCATGAGCACCCGTTTTTCATTATTAAGGATCTTGGCGGTTTCCCCCATGAAACGCACCCCTGCCACCACCAGGGTCTGCGCGGGATGCTGGGTGCCGAACCGGGCCATTTCCAGAGAATCGGCGACGCAGCCACCGGTTTCCTCAGCCAGATTCTGCAGCTCCGCGTCGGTATAATAATGCGCGACCAGCACCCCATTCTGCTCTTTCAAAAGCGATTTAATACGTGCTTTCAAGTCCGCCACTTCCGTGGGTGAAAGCTGTTTTTTAACGGGATGCGGGGGAATATGTACCTGCGGCAGACTGACAGCTGCCAGCATTTCATTTACA
This sequence comes from Desulfobulbus sp., assembly GCA_036746815.1. Taxonomy (GTDB): domain Bacteria; phylum Desulfobacterota; class Desulfobulbia; order Desulfobulbales; family Desulfobulbaceae; genus Desulfobulbus. The sequence goes on along the minus strand of DAIODL010000032.1, from coordinate 11,374 downwards.
TCGTTTTTCATGACCCTTTCTCGGCTCCATGTTTGTATGCATAACCACTGCGTCTGTGCTTAAAGCGCGTGTACCAGGCTCTACTACCTTAATTACCGCGGAACGACAATCATTTTCCCTGATCCAGGCCTGTTCCTCAAAAACGCAATGCGCACGAAAAGAAAAGTATTGTACAAACTTGACGCATCATGGTTTTTTTTCTGCTATTATCCTAATAGAAATAATTCCTTATCCTCGACCTTTCTTGTATGGAACCGGACATGCATCTCTATCCATCGGACCTCGTCACTTTTATCACCGAACGATGGAATGCGTCATCCTCGTCAATGCCCGCCAGGCACGAGGATGAAAACCTTCTTCCGGACACCTCTGCCCTTGAGCAACTCATCTCCACCTGCTACCAGGCGAGCATGATGCGGGAGGAAGACCGACCGGTGACCATGCGGCTGATTCTGGCCAGTCCAGAATCCTTCCCCCCTGAACAGGGACCGCCCAAGGGTTTCCTGCGCCTATTGTTCTCCAGCCCGCGTACCTTCAGCGAATATGAACTGCGTCGTCTGTCACCGGCCGTAGATTTTGAGCGCTCCCTGATCGGTATTTTCAGACACCCGGACAAGGGGTTCCAGATCTGGGGTATTGTCAACTCCGGCATCCGCTGGCTGCAGGAAGAGCGAGGTGGCAACAAAAAGACCAATCAGCTCCCCGATACCCTGGTGGTGCACGTTACCGGCCCGGGTATGTTGAACATCTGCCGCGGTATAAAAACCATCGCGACACTCAGCAGTGGCCACCTGCTGGACACCTCGGCCAATGCCTTTCAATCAAAATGGATGTTCAATCTCTTTGTTGAAGAGCGGAAAATGCTCATTAAGATGCATGAAGAATTCCGGGCCAGCGTGCTCTATCCGGTTGCCAAAATTCAGGATGAATTCATCGGGCGACTGCAGTTCCAGGTGCTCAAACGTATTATCAGCGTGGCCCGCATGTCCCGCCATGGCGGTACATTTATCATTTTCCCTGGGCTGCATCCACCTGAGTTGACAATGGACAATCCCTTTATCCAGATCAAATACCGCTTTCTCCGTGACGAGGCTATTCATCGGCAGCAGAACCTGATGATCCGCACCATGCGGTTAGCGGCCACGGCGCTTGGGGATATCAACGATCCGGACAAAGTTATCTCCTGGAAAAATTATGTGGACTTACGTCACGAATCAGCTGTCTATGATCTGGAGGAAGCCATTTATGAGCACGCCCAGTTTGTGGCCAGTCTGGCTGCGGTGGATGGCGCCGTGATCACCAGCAGTCAGGGCGCCATTGGCTTTGGCGGCATGATTGTGGGTTCGCTTGATAAACTGACGGAGATTGCCGTTGCCAATGATGTGGAAGGTAAAATGGTGACGCTTGTGAAAATCGAGGGGTATGGTTCCCGCCACCGCTCAGTGTACCATCTCTGCAACGCGCTCCATAATGTCGTGGCTATCGTTGTCTCCCAGGATGGCAATGTGCAGTTGGCCAAATGGCGCAACGGTATTGTCACCTGCTGGAACCTGACCACCCAGATGTTTATCGGCGAAAGCTGATTTCAGTTTTCCCTGCAGCCGCTTACCCCACAGCGCGAATCCTGTTTTTGATCATCTGCCACCCCACTATGGTGGCGCTGACCGTCACTACACCCATCCAGCCCAGGGCAGCCACTTTATCTGTCCAGCCAAAGGACAGCAGCCACATGGCCAGAGCGCCGGTGGAAAAATAAAAGAACACCATCAGGGCCGAGGCCGCGCCCGCATCCTGGTCCACCTGTTCGAGAATCAGGTTGTTGCCCGCGGGCCGCCAGAAGGAAAAGCAGAACGTCATGGCAAACATGGGCAGGGCCAGACGCCAGGGCACGGGAATCCAGGGCATGAGCAGCAGAACTGAGGCAATCATCATACCGATGAAAGACCTGGGCATGAGCCGCAGCAGCGGCACATGGTGCACGACCCGGGAGAAGGTGAGCGGCGCCAGCACGAAGGCCAGGGAATTAAAGCCAAAAAAATAGCCGTACTGCTGCTCGTTATAGCCAAATTTCGTAATATAAATTTCTGATGAAACACCGATAAAGGCAAAGATGGGCATGCCCGCCAGGGTGAGAGTGAAAAGCAGCGAACAGAAACGGCTGTTGGCAAAAAGACGCAGATAACTCTTGGCCACCTCTGTAAAACCCTGGCATGAGGGTGCAGTGAGCGACTCTTCCATGTGCCAGACACCAATAAAGGCTATGGTACCAAGCAGCGCCTGCAGCACAAATATCCAGTGCCAGGACATCAGCTTGATAATCCAGCCGCCGAGAATAGGCGCAATCATTGGGGCCGTGGCTACAATCACGCCCACCTGAATCAGAATTCGCTGCCGCTGCAGTCCACTGAAACGGTCCTTGGTAATTGCGAAAACAATGGCCGAGGCCGCCGAGGCACCAGCCCCCTGCAGCGCCCGTCCCAAAATCATCATGCCCGCTGTCCGCGACAACGCGCACACCAGACAGGCCAGCACAAACACTCCAACCCCGCACAGCAGAGGCGGCTTGCGACCGAACCGGTCCGACAGAGGGCCATAAAAGAGCAGGAATATGCAGTAGGTTAGAAAAAAGGCAACCAGGGTCAGGGTTATACGCGCGGCAGAAGCATGCAGCTCGTACTGCAGGAGAGGCAGCGACGGCAGATACATGTCTGTGGCCAGGGGCGGAAAGGCAGACAACAGCGCCAACAGGAGAAGAAAAGGGGGAAACCTTTTGCGAATATCCGCAATCAGGGGCATAAAACGCACTCCATGAAAAACCTTTTTGAGTGCGTGGGGAAAAACACGAATACCAACAGGCACCACACTACACTCCAGGAATAATTCCTGGAATAATACACCCGTTTTACGTTGCGGGGAAGGCGGTGGATAACACCTGTTGTAGACACTCCATGGTATACGGTTTTTCCAGCACACCTTTGAATCCGTAACGGCTATAGTCCCTTATGATGGGGTCGTGCGAATAACCGCTTGAAAGCAGCAGATACGCCGAAGGATCTATGGCCAGTATTTCCAGTGCCACCTCCTTGCCACCCAAGCCACCGGGCATGGTCAAATCCATGATCACCGCGTCATAACGCCGGCCATTAGCCAGATGCTCGGCATAGCGTTTGACCGTCATTTTGCTGTCCGTGCAGGCATCAACGCAATAGCCCAGATGTTCCAGCATGGATACGGCCATAGAGCAGATGGCGGTATCATCGTCCATGATTAACAGGTGGCGGCAATGTTCCGCTGGCGGTGTCATATCCTGCATGGGAAGAGGTGTCTGCATTTGTGGCAGTTCCATAGTGGCGGGCAGCAGCAGCGTAAAGCAGGTACCGTGGCCGGGTTTGGAGACAGCGGTCATCTGTCCGCCATGCCGAAGCACGATTGCTCTAGCGGAGGAAAGCCCCAGGCCGTTGCCACAGGCTTTTGTGGAAAAACGGGAATCAAAAATATGTCCAAGGATTTCCTGAGGCATACCTGGCCCATTATCCTGCAGGTGCACACGCACATAGTTGCCGGCAGCCAAGGGCGGACACTGCCCCACCTCAAGCTCGCAGTTTTCCGCAGAGACCAGAACATGCCCGCCCCCAGGCATGGCCTGCACCGCATTAATAAGGACGTTGTTCAAAACCCGGGTGAGCTGTACGCCGTCTCCTTCAACACACCACAGGTCCTCCGCCAGATTTGCCTCTCCATTGACATTGCTGCCACGCAGCATCAACTCCATGGATTCGTTGATTAACTCCTTGAGTGAAAGCACGGCCTTGCGGAACACGATATCACCGTGCGGTACAAAAAACTGCTGGGCCAGCACGGCAGCTCTCGCCACCGCGTGATGAGCGGAAATCAGCGGCGCGTTCGCTGGATGCGTCGCATCCAGGAGGGTCTGCGCATAGGAAATATTTCCAGAGATGCCTGTAAGTACGTTGTTGAAATCATGAGCTATTTCACCAGGACGCATGCCATGGTCCGCCTGCTCCCAGGCTGCGGCGTCCTCTGCCATGATAACTTTCGGTATAGTGCCACCAGACTGTGTACCAGTTGAGTGAAAAGCACAGGCACTTCGCAGAAGACCAAACAACCATAACGCCGTGCCCGCTGCATAGATACATCCAGCCGCAATCCAGCCCCATTTCCGGGAATCTCCCGGCGTGAACAGCGCAGAAATCAGCAACCCGGAACAAACTATCCATGCCACTGAAATCACAAGATAACGCAAGATAATTTTCAAGGTAACCACTGCTGTTACCGGGCGCGCACATTGCCCCATAGATCGCTCTCTATCAAAAATTCCTGCAGAAACTCAGGCCGCTTTCCGCATGCTTGTTTCAGCTGAAGCCAGTCCATCCAGACGTAACCGGTCGCGTACATCAAAAAGCCGATGTTCAATACCACGCACAGCCATAACCGCACCAAAACCAGTACTTGCACACAATAAAAACATGATCATGATCTGATAGTGCACCGCGTCCATGGGACTCGATCCACCCAGAATCTGACCAGTCATCATTCCTGGCAGGCTGACCAGTCCCGCGGTTGCCATGGAATTGATGATCGGCATCATGCCCGCACGAATGGCCTGCCGGCGGATTTCATCCACCGCCTCCCGTGCGGTTTGCCCCAGCAGCAGACGCTGTTCAATAATATGACGCTGCTGCCACAGAGTTTCCGTCATGCGGTCCATACTCAAAGCCACACCGCTCATGGCATTGCCCAGCACCATCCCCAGGAGGGGAATGGCATACTGGGGCGTGTACCAGGGCCGCTGATCAATAATAAGGGTCAGAGCCAGCAGGGCCACAATAAAGGAAGAAAAGAAAAGCGAGCTGGAACCAATAATCCAGCCCTGTCCTCCCCGCAGGGGACGATGCTGACGGGCTATCACCTCCCGTCCTGCCGCGACCAGCATAACCAATGAAATCAATATCATATACATGATATGAACGTGCGCAAACAAAAGCCGCAACACCTGCCCCACCAGCAGCAGCTGCACGGTAGTGCGGACCGCCGCAATCGCCAGATGCTTTTCCAAACCCAGCCGCAGACGCCAGGAGAGCAGTCCAAATAAAAAAACAAGGACGGCCGCAACCGCTAAATCCTGAGGAGAAAGCGGCTGCACGTTCATTGCTGTTCCGTGCCGGTGTCGATATTCCCGCCCTCCTGCATGTGCATGATCTGTCCACTTATCCGCTGCAGCTGCTCCGCATCGTGGCTGACCCATAAAAGCGGGGCCTGGTGCACACGCCCATAGTCACACAGTACCTGTTCCACCTTTTCTGCAGTCTGCGGATCAAGATTAGCGGTCGGCTCATCCAGCAGAAGACACTGCGGTCGGTTATCCAGAAGCCGGGCAATGGCCATACGCTGCCGTTCACCGCTGGATAAACGGCTGACCTGCCAGTTTCCTGCCGAATAATCAAACCCAAGTTCCGCGAGCATTTTCCCGTCCACGCGGGAAAAATTCTGAAAATGCGCGCCCACGCTATCCAGCCACCAGCCGCTTTCCGCCGGCAGCAACCCCACCATCCGCCGCCAACTCGGTGCCGGCAGACTGTCGGCGTCAACGCCGCCCAAGCTCATGGTCCCGGTCCGGGGATCAAGATCCGCCACGGCCCGCAGAAGCAGGCTCTTCCCTGCACCTGATACCCCCGCAAGCCCCAGGCACTGCCCACCCTGGATATGAAACGTATAGGGCCCCCTTCCCTGAAAGCAGAGACCCGTTACTTGCAGGTCCGGCATACTCTATCCTTGCGCAGATGCGCCAAGACAAAATGCGCGATTTGCTCCGCACCGCGGGCCTGAACAGCGTCTGCTTTTTTCTGAGGCAAATTCGCTAATTGTGCCAGCCAGGAACCACTGGTTAATTGTTCTTTTGTAATTTCCCACGAAAGCAAATTTCTGTCAAGGAAGGCCTCTAAAATGGGAGATTCTCGAAACTCTGGCCGGGAGATATAAGCGTAGGCAGCATTTCCCTGAAAGGATTCTGCCACAGTCGAATAGCCACATTTCCCCACAACAAGATCAGCAGCAGCCACCAGATCGGGATGATACCAAAAATGATCTGTGCCCAGAAAACGGAGGTTACCGGTGAACTCATCCTCCCGGCACCAGCCGGTACATACAAAGACCACATCGCACAGCCGTGTCAGCATGCCAGGATTGATGGCCTGCAGCCCGCCCTGCTGCAGCCCGCCCATGGTGATCAGTACCAGGCGTTGCCCTGGTTTGCAAAAAAGACGCTGACGGATTTTTTCCGGTGCCTGCAGTGCACGGGCAACCGGCTCCACCACCAGATCACAGCGGCCCGGGCAGCAGACGGGTGTGGTTTGGATGTGGTAATCCGCCCGCGCAAACAGGGGCCGCAGAAGATCGACGTAGGAGCCCAGGGCAGGATACCGTTCCACATATCCCTGATAAATCCAGTCCCAGGTAAAATTTTCCACCAGAATCGAGGGGATACCTGCCTGCTTTGCGGCGGCAATGCCCAATGGCGCGATATCACAGAAAACAAACGCGCAATCTGCCAGCAGGGCTGCCGTCTGTGCCACCAAAGCTGGCGGCAGCGGATAAAGACCAGCCAGAGCCTCAAGGGTCGCTGGAATATCCTCTGCCAGAGCGGAATGCTGCACCAGGCCGATATCCGTGACCATGGCATGAACAAGAGGAGAGGGTGTAAGGGAGGAGGTGAAAAGCCAGGGTGGAGCCGAGGTGAGAATGACAAAGGTGCAGTCTATCTGCTGCTGCAGCGCCTGCATGACGGCTATGGCGCGGGTGGCGTGGCCGAAGCCATGACCGCTGATGACAAAACCGATATTTACCGGGGAGCGGGTATTCACGGCTGCTCCGGCAGTTCGCGCTCCATGGGTAACACAATGCGGAAAGTACTGCCCTGCCCCGGAGTACTGATTACATCAATGCGGCCCGCATGCTTGTCAACAATACTCTTGGCAATACAGAGTCCCAGTCCGGTGCCCCGGTTTTTATCCGTGTAGAAAGGGGTAAAAATCTGTCCCATTTTTTCAGGCGCAATGCCGATGCCGGTATCACTGATCTGCGCGAAAACCCAGTCACGATTCAGTGTACCGGTATCCACCCGCATCACACCGCCTTCGGGCATGGCCTGAATAGCGTTGAAGGCAATATTAAAAAATACCTGATAAATCTGTTCGCTGTCAAAAGCAATTTCCGGCAGTTCCGGATCCAGATGCAGCTCAACCTCCACCTGTTTCAGACGCAGTTCCGGTTCCATGAAGTGCAGCAACCGCTCAATCACAGAATTGAGTGAACTGACTTTCTTCGTCAGCTCACGTGGCCGGGCAAAATCGAGGAATTCGCGGACAATGCCGTCCAGGCGGGAAGTTTCTTCGACAATAATACCTGCCAGCCGCTCGTTGCCAGGTGCCACCTTGCTGATACGATTCCCGAGTATTTCCGCGGTAGAGCGAACGATACCCAAAGGATTTTTGATTTCATGGGACACGGCAGCCACCATCTTGCCAAGTGAAGCCAGACGCTGCGCCTCATTGAGCTGTTCCTCCAGACGTAACCGCTCCGCAGCCCGTTCCGCCATGATGCGGTTGGCACGCACTACAATCAGGCTGAGGACGACAAAAAGCACCGCCATAATGGCAAGCGAGAGAATAATTACCCGTGCCTGCAGTTGAATGATGGCTTCCAGGTCCTCTGAAAGGTCCTGCACAACCTCGATAACCCCCATGATCTCGCCATTGCGTTCGCCCAATTTATTTTCCTGGCGAAATGGCACATAGGTTTTCAAAGTGCAGAAAATTTTCTCCGTCCCCGGGAAAAAACTGAGCAGCGAGCCGCCACTGATCAGCACGGAATTACTGTCCCCTTTGACAGCCTTCTGGTATTCCAGTCCACCCATATCCCGCTTGCCCATGAGGTCCGCCACGGTGGAATAGGCAACACGGTTCTGCCCCGGCTCAAAAATAGTCACGGATTTGATATGCATGCCGCGGGTAATATTGCGTACAATCTGGTTAAGACGATCATACTGCTCCGGCTCGGACACGGAAATATGGCCATAACGCACCACCGTGGGTAACACGAATTGCAGAAACACCTGCCGGTTAAGATTGTCGGCGAACAGACGGGAATAGGCCTCGGAACGCTGCAGCAGCACATTCTTGGCATTATCGGCAATCACCCAGGAAAGGATAACCGAGGCGATCAGCATGAGAATCAACGACGTAAAACTGAAATATTTGACCAGGGTAAACGGGAGCAGTCCCTTTTCTTCTTTATTGACGTGCAGCCGCTTCCATAGACCATCCATATGCATCTGTGGCAGGCGGGGTGCACGCAACGACGGCCAGCCTAGCCCTGCCACCATCTTTGCAAATGCAGCCTTCTGTTTTTGCCAGAACGATTCCCGGCGAACAGGTTTACGCCGCACCACGCTTGGTCTTCGCGCTCTCATAATGTATCTCCGCACACACCACAACGGCGGCAGACAGACGGTTTACATGGGGGCGTAAAGGTGCCGCTCAGCCCCCGCTGATATTCCTGATACAAAAATCCCGCATGAATACCATGATCCAGTACCTCCCAGCACATGCGTTCATTCCCTGTACGTGGGCGTACCGCATACTGCCAGGGGTCGATATGATGACGGCGCAGGGACTGTTTGAATGAGGCACGGCCACTGCCCAGATCCAGGAGAAGTGGTGCCAGACGACGGTCGCCCCGGGAGAAAATGGCTTGCTGCAATGCCTGTTCCGGTGAATCGAATTTCAGATGCAGATTGGCCATGGGTGCAAACGCCTGACGCAAATAATGGATCTTTTCCTTGAGCGCTGCCATAGCCGTTGCCACCGTATCGGCTGCTGCTTCCGTATCATCCAGTCCACCAAAAGCGCAGTGCTGGAAAGGGGTCCAGGGTTTGGGCACAAAACAGTTAATGGAAAGCGTGAGTTCGGAAACCCGGCCGCGCTCTCGTCCGATGTGAAGAATACGATCCTGCAGTTTCGTCACCATCATCACCAGTTCCTGCAGATCCGCCTCTGTCTCCGTGGGCAGGCCAATCATGACATAAACCTTGAGATGAAAAATACCCGCTCCCACCAGCCGCTCTGCAGCAGATAGCAGGTCTGCCTCACGAAGGCCCTTGTTGATCAGGCTGCGTAACCGCTCGGAACTGCCATCCGCAGCAATAGCCACACTCTTCAATTTAGATTCAGCCAAAAGCTCCAGGGTATGGTCGGCAATACGGTCTGCCCGCAACGAGGAAAAAGACAGCGAACAGTGATGTTCCCGCAGATACGCAGCAATTCGGGAAAGCGTTTCGTCATCCGCCATTTCCATACCCAAAAGACCAATACGATTCGTATGCTGCGGCCGCTCCTCAAGACCTGCAAGCACTGCATCCGCGGACCAGAGCCGCGGCGGTCGGTAAATATAACCGGCGGCACAAAAGCGGCAGCCACGGCTGCATCCACGTCCCAGTTCCACCATATACATCCCCAGCTCCGCCTCTGGCGAGAGCAGGGTTGAGTGAGCGGCCTGCCGCATCTCCGGCATGACCACCTTACTCACCCGCTCAGGAACTCCGGGAGTGACTTTAATACGGGTGACCACCCCCGCCTCATCATAAGCGAACTGATAAAAAGACGGGACATAGCATCCCGGCAGCGTCGATGCGATCTCATACAGTAAGTCCACCCGCTGCCTGCCGGAAAAATCCTGCAGCTTCGCCATGAGTGCACCGAGGACTGGTTCGGCCTCGCCAATCACCATAAGATCGGCAAACATGGCCAAGGGTTCGGGGTTGAGAAACACCCCTACCCCACCCAGCACCACCAGGGGATCACCGGCACTTACATCTGAAGTGCGGTCTCCGGCCAGCGGTGCAATACCTCCGGCAGCCAGCATACCTGCCATACGCGGATAATCATGCTCAAAACTGATGGAACCCATGACCAGAGGAAAATCAGTCAGGGGCCGGGAGGATTCCAGCGAACGTAATGGCTGGCCTGGGTCAGGATAGACAAAGCGTTCGCAGACCACCCCATCCATCCGGTTAAGCAGGTTGTAGACCACCTGAAAACCGAGATTGGAGACGGCCACCGGATAGGTATTGGGATACAACAATGCCACCGGCAGCTGATTCTTCCATTTCTTGAGGAAGGTTCCGATTTCTTCGGTTAGATGGCTCGACACGTACGTTTATACAGATAGTTACCAGAAAATGGGTACCACCAATGGCGGGGCCCGGAAAAAACACAGGGGAATATCAAAATGATATTCCCCTGCACGTGGTTACGCATACGCCCATACCGTTTGTGCCGGCATGGATAATGGAGACTTAATTGGCCTTTTTGCGGAGATAGGCTGGTTCGTCAAATTCACTGTACTCGGGGTTTTCAAAAATGGGCATGGGCATCTGCAGGGCACCCTTCGGGCTCGGATTGGGGCGCGCCAAGCTGATGGTTCCGTTATCCAGCTCACTCTCCTCATCCACAACCCGCGAACGCCGACCGGTCTCAGAGACATTCGGAGGTGACTGCACCAGACGATTGCGCACCATATCAAGCGGCGAAATCTCCGGTTCTTCGATGCTGGAGATACCAGTGGCAATCACCGTCACACGCAGCTCATCACCCAGGGATTCATCAAACAAAGCACCAATGATGACATTGGCGTCGTCATGGGCCTTCTCCTGGATCAGGGCAGATGCCTCCATGAACTCGTTCATGGTCAGGGTATCCTTGGTTGCGGAAATATTGATGAGAATACCGCGGGCACCATCAATGCCCACATCTTCAAGCAGTTGATTGTCAATGGCGCGTTTGGCAGCTTCGGTGGCCCGGTTTTCTCCTGAAGCAGCCCCCGTGCCCATGATAGCCGGGCCGACTTCCAGCATAACTGTTTTCAGGTCAGCAAAGTCGACGTTGATGTGTCCAGGCAGATTAATCAGATCGGTGATACCCTTAACGGCCTGCAGGAGCACATTATCGACCATGTGCATCATATCCACCAGGGTGGAGTTCTTGTTCATCAGGCTGAGCAGGCGGTCATTGGGCACGGTGATGATGGTATCGGAAAATTCTTTCAACCGGTCCCAGCCCACTTCGGCGTTGCGCATACGGGTTTTGGCTTCGAAATAAAACGGTTTGGTGACAACGGAAACCGTCAACGCGCCCGATTCCTTGCTCAGTTTGGCAATAACCGGAGCAGCACCGGTACCGGTGCCACCGCCAAGACCTGCGGTAATGAAGACCATATCCGCGCCCTTGAGCACCGCCTGCAGATCTTCATAACTCTCCTGTGCGGCTTCGCGGCCGATTTCCGGGTCCGCACCGGCGCC
>DAIODL010000031.1:0-13416 GCA_036746815.1 Desulfobulbus sp. | reverse complement strand
ACACGCAGGATGGCGATGGTGTCCTACAGCGAGGGCTCCTGTACCAGCACCGGCTAGAACCGCCGTTCCAGGGCGGCATCTTTCTCGATGTATTTGCGGTACTCATCCATGGTGGTGGCACCCACGCAGTGCAGCTCGCCACGCGCCAGGGCCGGTTTCAGCATGTTGGAGGCATCCATGGAGCCTTCCGCAGCACCGGCACCCACCAAGGTATGGATTTCATCGATAAAGAGGATGATTTCCCCGGTCCGTTTTTCCACCTCTTTGAGTACGGCCTTCAGCCGGTCCTCAAATTCGCCGCGGTATTTGGCGCCAGCCACCAGGGAACCCAGGTCCAGGGAAATGACCTGCTTGTTCGCCAGGGTGGAGGGGATGTCACCGTTTACGATACGCTGTGCCAACCCCTCAACAATAGCGGTTTTACCAACACCCGGCTCGCCGATGAGGATAGGGTTGTTTTTGGTCCGGCGGGACAACACCTGGATGACCCGACGGATTTCCTCATCGCGGCCGATGACCGGATCGAGTTTGCCCTTCCGGGCCACGTCGGTGAGGTTACGGGCATACTTCTCCAGTGCCTGATATTTTTCCTCGGGATAGGGGTCGGTTACACGCTGGTTGCCGCGAATAGTCATCAGTGCTTTGAGAAAACCATCGCTGGTGACCCCATTGCGTTTGAGCATACCGGTTACTTTCAGGGAGCCGTCTGCCAGCATGGTCATGAACAGATGTTCCTGGCTGACATACTCGTCCTGCATGGAGGAGGCGGTTTTAAAGGCGTTATCCAGAAGCGTGCGCACCTGTTGCGAGGCATAGGTCTGGTTGGCGCCGGCACCGCTCACCTTGGGCAGGTTCTCAATGAGCTGATTGGTTTCGCTGAGGATGGCACTCGGCGTAACCCCCATTTTCTGCAGCACGGGGACGACCACGCCTTCGGGCTGCTCGAGGATGGCCTTGAGCAGATGCTCGGGCTGCAACTCCTGATTGCCATAATTTTGGGCCAGCTGCTGGGCAGATTGAATGGCCTCCTGTGATTTCAGTGTGAATTTATCCAGTTGCATATATTCTCTCTCCTTTCGTGAGTTGGTTTCATCTCTTTCGAGGGCGTTTAAGCCCATTTGTTTGCAGGAGAAAATAAGGATCAAACGGGGGGTGTCAAGATTTTGGCGCGGCGAGACAGAAGATTCTGAAAAGGGGGATAGCGTCTTAAAATACGATAAAAAAAAGCCCTCCCGCCGAGACGGGCGGGAGGGCTGCAAAACAAATGGGTTAGCGATCAGCTGCAGGAACCGGGTTAGCGATCAGCTGCAGGAACCGTTGCAGGAACCGCAACTCCCACCACCGCTGCCCAGCGGATTGCTGGCATTGATGGCGAAACCGGAACGATACCCGGCTTCAATAAAGTCAACTTTGATGGAACCGCATTTTTCTTCGAGCTCTTTGTCTACCAGAAATTTCAGTCCACCTTCCTCGTAAACCGTATCAGTGTCTTTTGGCTCATCCAGAGCCAATCCCAAGCTTGGGCCACTTCAGCCACCCTGCATCAAAGCGATGCGCACAGCAGAACTGATTTTGTTCTGCTCCAGGTAGGCTTTCAGGTTGTTCACAGCAACAGGAGTTACTTCAAACATTCTGCCTCCTCAAAAGGTAAATAAAACTCCTTCCCTTGAGGGGGAAGAAGAAGTAGGGGTTACCCTTCACAGTAAGGCGCAAAGAGACACCCGTCAACCAGAGATACATGGTGGCTGCAAGAAAGCTTTTGTTCAGGCAATGTTCGTACCTCAATCTCATTATAATGATTATGAAATCAAAATATTAGCCGAAAATGATTGTCAAAGTATCAGGGGCTTTCTACAATCATAATATGAGCAATAAAAATTAGGACGCAAGGGGACTGTTATGCGAGAGAAATTACTCATATCCACGGGTGGCGGCGATGCCCCGGGATTGAATGCGGTTATCTTTGCAGTAGTGAATTCAGCGACCCGCAAGGGTTGGGAAGTGTACGGCAGCCGGGTTGGGTACGGTGGACTGCTGGATCGTGAGGACCTGGTGCGGCTGACCCCGGAAAGCGTGGAGGGTATCCTCTCGCTGGGCGGGACGATTCTCGGTACTACCAACAAAGGCGATCCATTTGCCAAGCCGGTGATGAATCTGGCGGGTGAGGTTCAGATTGTGGATATCTCCGACAAGATTCTTTCCAGCTTCCAGCGTAATGGCTTTTTCTGCCATATCGCGGTGGGAGGGGACGGCAGCCTCAGTATAGCCCATCGTTTTGCGGAAAAAGGTATGCCCGTTATCGGCGTGCCCAAGACCATTGATAACGACCTGGAAGCAACAGACCGTACCTTTGGTTTTGATACCGCGGTGTCCACGGCCACCGATGCCATTGACAAACTGCACTCAACCGCTAAGTCGCACGACCGGGTGATGGTGGTGGAGGTGATGGGCCGTGAGTCCGGATGGATCGCGCTCTATTCAGGCATTGCCGGCGGTGCGGACGTTATTCTTATTCCGGAAATCCCCTTTAAGATGGACGCTGTTTGCGCCAAAATCGCGGACAACGAACTTCACGACAAGCATTATTCCATCGTGGTGGTAGCCGAGGGCGCCCGCGCCGAGAATGGCCAGGTGATCAATAAGGGTAAGGGCGAGCTCGGGCGTGAGGAAGTAGTGCTTGGCGGTGTCGGCGAGTGGGTCGCCAATCAGATTCATGAACGTACGGGCAAGGATACCCGCTCCATCGTGCTTGGACATCTGCAGCGTGGCGGTTCGCCCACCACCTTTGACCGCCTGTTGGCATTGCGTTTCGGCGCGGCGGCAGTGCGTCTGGCGGAACAGCGCGTTTTTGATCACATGGTGGCCTGGGTGCCCCCGACCATGACTGCCGTGCCCATTGCCGATGCCATCCGCAAACGCAAGAAGGTGGATCTGGAGAGCGACAAGGTGCTCACCGCCCGGGATATCGGCATCTGCCTGGGCGACTGATGTTTTTTTGTTTTCGTTCCATTTGACGGTGCCGACCGCTATGAAAACCGCTGAGACTCTGCAGCTTTTTTATGAGCGCATGCTCGCCCAGCTTGGGCCCCAGCACTGGTGGCCGGCTCAGACGCCTTTTGAAGTAGTGGTGGGCGCGGTGCTCACCCAGAACACCAACTGGCGGAATGTGGAGCGGGCCATCGATAACCTCAGGCAGGCCGGGGTGTTGTCACTGACTGCTTTGACCGCGCTGCCCACTGAGGAGATGGCGCAACTGATTCGGCCGGCGGGATATTTCAATATCAAGGCCAGCCGGCTGCATAACCTGCTCTATTTTATCCGCGACAACTTTGGCGATGATCTCACTGCCTTTCTGAGGCAGCCCATGGACGCGTTGCGCGAACAGCTGCTCTCAGTCAAGGGCATTGGCCGGGAAACTGCGGATTCCATCGTGCTCTACGCGGCCGATCTGCCCATGTTCGTGGTGGATGCCTACACGCACCGCATCCTGCTTAGGCACAAGCTTATTGATGAAGAGTACGATTATCCCGCCATCCAGGAACTGTTCATGGACAACCTGCCCTGCGAGGTGCCCCTTTATAACGAATTTCACGCCCTTCTGGTGAAGGTGGGCAATATCTACTGCAAAAAGAAAAATCCCGACTGCGACGCCTGCCCCCTCAAAGGGCTGTGAGGCGTATCCCTTTCTTTATCTTTTTTTTCTTACTGTGTGATTTCTTCAGAGGATGCAGCTTCCGCGTTTTCCGTTCGCGCCGCGGCCTGATTGCGGCTGTACCAGAGAAATTTGCGGCAGATACCGCGAATGAGGCTGGCTTCCTTTTTCTTCAGGTGTACCCGTCCGAGAAACTGGCGCACATTGCGCATCCAGTAGGTGCGGCTGGTATCCTGCAGGAAGTGGATTTCGGCAAGCGCCTCCTCGATATGTTCATACATGCCTTCCATATCAAAGGCGTTGGCCAGTTCCGACTTGGGCACTGCGGCAAAGGGATGCTGATGTGCTGCGGTATAAAGCTCGTAGCAGTGTATCGCGACCGCCTGTGCCAGGTTGAGCGAGGAAAAACCTGCGGTGGGGATGGTGGAGGCAAACTGGCAGTAATCCAGATCTTCGTTGCTTAGCCCCGAATCCTCGGGCCCGAACATGATGCCGATGCGGCTGGTGGGGAGCATGGGCACGATCTTCTCCATGACTTCCCGCGGCGTCATATCCTGCAGGCGTCGTCGTCCCTGGCGGGCAGTGGTGCCAACAACCTGGTGATACGGTGCGACCGCCTCGGCGGTGGTGTGGCAGATGCGCATCTCCTGAATCAGATGGGCAGCCTTATGGGTAGCCATTTTCAGCATCCGTTCCTGGTCATACGTGGTCTCGCTGACCACCACCAGTTCGCTGACACCGAAATTGGAGGCGATACGGGCCGAGGCACCGATATTCTCCGGAAACTTCGGACCCACCAAAATGATGCCGACCTGGCCCAGAGGCCCGGTCGGCGATTGTCGTCGTAACATGTTGTGGTGCTGGGAATCAGTTACCGCTTGACTGCTCCAGCTCAAGCGTTTTTTTGGAAGAGCTGTCCGAACCGGAGCTGCCGGTAGCAATCCGTTTGAAAAAGGGGATGATACCGCGCTCGGCGCGCCGCATTTCCTCTTCCGCCTCTTTCACCGTGATCTGCCAGGCTGGTGCAAAACCTGGAGATTTTTCGAACATGATATCCAGTGCCTTTTGATACACCTGGAACTGGCGTACTTCCTGGCGGCCGGGTTTCTGATTTAACACCTGCACCGTGTTGCGCAGGTTATCACGTTCCTGCTTGAGCTTGTCGATCTCCTCTTTGCGGTGCTCGTTTTCCGCAGAATCGATTTCCAGCTTGGTGTGAAGATGTTCACGCAGTTTTTTCAGGCCTCCCTTCAGCTCCTGCGCCTTCAGCCATCCGCGCGCCCAGAAGAACAGGGCAATGACGAGGCCGATGAAAAGTCCGCGCAGAAAGGAATTGGAAAGGATATCGGAAATCCAGCTGTTGTGATCCATGGCATACCCTCAAAGGAAAATTTATGCGATGTTATGCGGTGCTGCAGGCGGTGCCCACACGGGGCGCATGCCACACCTGCAAAAAGTTTTGGTCAAGAGTCCGTTTTTCTTCAAAGGCTGCATTCTGCTTTGAAATATCCGATTCGTCAAGCCGATATTCAAGCAGGTACCACGGGAAGACACTTCAGGACACGGTATTTTTGCCTGTCTGCTTTTTCCCTGGCGCACCTGTGGCGGCGAGAGAAAAGGTAATTCTTTTTGTTGCCAGATCCACATTATCAAGGCGTGCTGGAATATGATCGCCCAGTTGGTACATGATGTTGGTGCCCTGGGCGATGAGCCGGTAACGGCGGGTGTCGTGCAGGTAATAATCCTGCGGCAGGCTGTCCACCGGAATCATGCCACTGATGAAACTGTCGTCCAGGGTCAGGTACAGACCAAAGGCAGTGACTCCGGAGATGACCGCCGGAAAGGTGTCGCCAATGCGGTGCAGGAGGAAGAGCGCCGAACAGCGGGCATGCACGTTGCGTTCGGCATCAATGGACTTGCGCTCACATTGAGAGAGGTGCTCTCCGGCCTCGGTGAGATCATTCTTACCACCATCGGGCACCAGGGCAACGTGCGGTGCCCTGGTCAGCCAGGCCTGGAGCGCCCGGTGCGCAACCAGATCCGGGTAACGCCTGATGGGCGAGGTAAAGTGCAGATAATAGGACGCAGCCAGACCGAAATGGCCTGCGTTTTCAGGTGAATACCTGGCCTGCTGCATGGTGCGGAGCAGGAGGTTGTTGACGATGTATTCTGCCGGGGACCCGGCGGCCTGGCGGATGACGGTCGCAAACCAGGCTGGATCCGGTTCTGAAGCGGGCAGGGACAGCCCCAGGGCTCTGGTCGCGTCGGTGAAGGTCTCGAGTTTTACCGGATCCGGCCGTTCGTGGATGCGGTACAGCACTGGCCGCTGCGCCTTGGCAAGACTCTCCGCCACCGCCTCGTTGGCGGCCAGCATGCAGTCCTCAATGAGCATGTGCGCCTGATTGCGCAGCGCCAGTTCAATGGCAGCCACCTGATTACCCGCAAGCTGCACGGTGGGTTCGGGAATGTTGAATTCCAGACTCCCGCGCGCAATTCGCTGCTTTTTCATAAGCCCGGTCAACGCGCGTGCGGCCTCCAGCATGGGCACAAGCGAAGCGTATTGTTCACGCATCTCTGCACTGTCCACAAAGAGGATTTCATTGACAATGGTATAGGTAAAGCGCTGCTGGCTCCTGATCATGGATTTACAGTAGCGGGCACCGGTGCGTTTCCCCTGCTGGTCGAACTGGAGGATGGCGGTGAATGCGGGCCGGTCCTGGTCGGGTACCAGGCTGCACAGATCATTGGAGAGGCGTTCGGGCAGCATGGGCAGCACCCGGTCCGGCATATAAACGCTGGTGCCGCGGAGATAGGCCTCGCGGTCAATGGCCGAGCCTGTGGTCACATAGTGGCTGACATCGGCAATGGACACGTACAGGGTGTAGCCCTGATCACTCTTTTCCACACAGATGGCGTCATCAAAATCGCGGGCGGTTTCCCCGTCAATGGTGACATGGGGTAAATGGCGCAGATCCTGCCGGCCCGAATCACAGGTGGTGAGCGGTGTCAGAGCGGCGGCTTCCGCCTCCACCTCGGCGGGAAACTTCGCACGCAGTCCGAACTGGGCAATAGCCATGGTGATCTGCACGTCCGCCTGGGTGGCGTCACCAAGAATTCTGGTGATGCGGCCGCTTGGGCCCTGCCGTTCCGTGCCGTAATCCGTGATGGTTGCCAGGACCGCCACATTATTTTTGGCCTGCAGGGTATCCTGGCTGCGGATAAACACGGTGTAAGGCAGCCGCTCGTTGTCCGGGGTGACAAAACCGCCGCCTTCAGCCGCTGTGAAAATACCGCATACCTCGGTGACCGCCCGCTCCAGCACCTGCATGACCCGGCCTTCACGGCGGCCGTTGCGGGTACTGAACACCTCAAGCAGCACCGTGTCGCCATGGCTGGCACCGCCCAGATTTTGAGGGGAGATAAAAATATCTTTTCCCTTTTGCGGCAGATCACCTTCCAGCACCGCGAAACCAACACCTGAGCCGGTGAGCTCCAGGGTGGCTTTTTTGGGGGCAGCGGCGGCTGCCAGCGCGAACTGTTTACCTTTTTTGGTGATCCGGTGGTTTTTTATCAGGGAAACCAGTGCCTGCTGTAAAAGCCCGGTCTCGCCACGGCTGACTGCGAGTGACTCGGCGATCTCCCCCAGTTCCAAAGCTCTTTTTTCTTTGGCGAGCAGCGCCACAATCATTTGTGACAAGGGACTATCGGACTTGGGGCGGCGGGAATGCAGGTTGTGTTTTTTGCGGAAGGTGGGTGCGGATTTTTTATGGCGAAACTGGGCCATGTGTGGCTCCTTTTTATGCGGACAAATGAACAGCTGCGCTCATTTGTTCAATGCTGGCGTGGTGTGTACACCATGTTTATTGGGATCTGGTATAAGTATCGTGATGTTTTAATTTATCTTTCCAGATGGTTTGCAGCATCGGTATTACCGCGGAAGACTGATCCCGGGAATGCGCGGGAACCGATGAATTTTGCTTGTCCGCAGGACTGGCTCTGTTAATATAAAAGTTCGCTTTTTGGACAGATATTGAATTTTACACCATTTCGGCGGTAAGAAAAGAAAAAGCCAACTTCGGGTAATCCGTCATGCAGTTCGTCAAATATGATTTGGAAGCTTACCGCCAGGCCATGCGGTCTTTTATTGGTGATGGTCCGGAAACAAAAGTGTTCTGGGATGCGCTTGATTTTGCTTATGAGGCCCATGGTAATCAGTGGCGCCGTTCAGGTGATCCCTACATCATGCATCCCTGCGCGGTTGCCCGCATTCTTGCCGAAGAACTGGATATTTCCAATCCGGAAATTCTCGCCGCCGCTCTGCTGCACGATACGGTGGAGGATGTGGATTATGTCACCGACGAGGTGATTTTGGATAAATTCGGGCCCAATGTGGAGACCATTGTCGAGGGCTGTACCAAAGTGACGCACTACAGCGGCGACCAGCAGAGTTTCAAGAAACTGGTACACCGCAAAATTTTCAGTGGAGCAGCGGCAAAGCTCGAGGTGATGATTGTCAAACTTGCAGACCGGCTGCATAATCTGCGTACCCTGTCCAGCATGCCCAAGCGCAAGCGGCAGAAGATCGCCGAAGAAACCCTGGATATTTACGCCCCGCTTGCCACCATTCTAGGCCTCTTTGCCATCAAGAGGGAGCTCTATAACCTGGCGCTTGCCTACAAATTTCCCCGTCAGGGCAGCCGCCTGCAGGCGCATATCAACACCTTGCGCAGTGATCCTCAGGCCTTGCAGATCATCGACAACGCGCAGAAGGCCCTGGACGCGGAAGGGCTGCATTCCAATGTGCGGTTGCGCACCAAGGGATTGTGGGGATACTATGATGTTCATAATCACATGCTTTTCAAGGAGATTGAGAACCCCCAGGAGATCACGGTCATGGTCTCGCACCGGAACGAATGCTATCAGACACTTGGCGTGCTCAACCTGATTTATCCTCCCATTCCGCGCACCATCCGTGACTTTATAGCCAGTCCCAAACCCTCCGGGTATCAGGGGCTGCATGTGCGCTCCAACATCAACGGCCGCGAGTATCTCTTTAAAATCCGCACCCAGGAGATGGAACGCATGGCGCAGCGGGGCATGGTGCGTGAGTGGACCAGCGCCGGTAAGATCAATAACCGTTACTTCCGAGAAATCCAGGAGATGTTCGATATTCTCGGCAGTGATGACTCGGTGTCGTACCGGGATTTGATTGCGGCCAGCGGGCGGAAGGAAATCTACACGTATACCCCGCAGGGGGATCTGATCTGTCTGCCGGTCAATTCTATTCTCCTTGATTTTGCTTTCCGCGTGCACAGCGCCATTGGCTACACCTGCGTGGGCGGACTCATCGGCAATCGGCACATCACTCCGGACCAGCAGCTGCGCGACGGCAACGTGGTCAAGGTGGTACGGCAGGAAACGCCGGTGCATTTTGATCCGGATATCCAGCAGCTGTGTCAAACCCCCAAGGCCCGCTCCGAACTGGCAAGAGCGTTTCGTCAGCGGCGGGAAGACGTTTCGCGCAAGATCGGTGCCTCGGTGCTGGCCCAGGAACTGCGCCGTTATGGCATGCCTTGGGAGGTAGTGGAGAAGGAGGATATGCACAACATCCTCACCTACTTTGATATTCAGACCCTGGACGAACTGTTCCTGCAGATCGGCGAGGGGCGTGTGCGCCTGCGCGAGTTGATTTTTGAAATAAGGAATGGACTGTACGTGGGGCAGCCCACGCTTTCCCAGCCTACCGGCGTGCTCAACCGGGTGGATTTAGCCACGATTGACCCGGTGGTAATCAAATCTTCAGCCTGCTGTAAGCCGAGTCCCCTGGACAAGGGAGTGATTGGTTTACTCAGTGAACGGGGCTTGTCGCTGCACCGCAAGGATTGTCCTCAACTGCAGAAACTTCATTTTCAGCGTGAGGATGCGGTGGAGGTGCGGTGGAAACTGAAGGCTACTTTGGTGCCGAAAAATCAGAAGATTATCGTCATGAAGGTACCCCGCAGCCAGCTGCTTATACTGCTTGCCGATGCCCCGGAGGAGATGAAGGTGATGGATATTGTCTATCTGGGAAAGGGCGCTGCCCAGATCGGCGACTGGGAGGTAACGTTCAAGGTCGAAAATCTGTTTGGATTGAAAAAAGTGGAACGCCATTTCTCCCGCTCCGATCTCCTGTATGAGTTTGAGCTGGAGCAGTAAAAATGGTTCTCATGGAAGCGGTGGAAATTCAGGCTGGACTGGTGGTGGGAGACGAGGCGGTCACCCGCCATTTTTTTTGCGGCCGGCACTGGGAGATGTGCTGTTCAAGCTGAGCCTGAAAGGCTTCACGGGAAAGCTCCCGGGCACCGAAACGCTGCAGATGGGCGGTGGTCATCTGGCAGTCAATCAGGGCAATCTCCCGTTCTCTGGCCAGCTGTACAAGGGTGGCCAGCGCTACCTTCGAGGCATTGGTGATACGGGTGAACATGGATTCACCAAAGAAAATCTGGTCCAGGCAGACCCCGTACAGGCCACCCGCCAGAGTTCCATCCTGCCAGCATTCAATAGAGTGAGCAAAGCCGAACTGGTGCAGTTTGCAGTAGGCCTCTTGCATCTCCGGTGTGATCCAGGTACCGTTTTTATCCCGTCCGGAGGCCGTGGCGCAGCCAGTCATGACATCACGGAAGGCTGTGTCCGCGGTGACGGTGAAGGTGCCTGCACGGATGACGCGGGCGAGTCTTTTGGGCAGATGAAATTCCTGGGGAAAAATAACCAGACGGGGCGCGGTCGACCACCACAGCAGGGGATCGCCCTTGGAATACCAGGGAAAGATGCCCATGGTGTACGCCAGAATGAGCCGTTCCGGGCTGAGATTCCCACCCACGGCAAGTAAGCCATCGTCTTCGGCGAATTCGGGGGAGGGAAACAGCAGTGCGTTGTTAAGGCGAAATACAGGCATGGCTCCTGGAAACGTCAGAAGGATTAAATGTCGGGCATCCTACTGCGGCCCGCAAAAAAGGCAAGCTTGAAGGCCCGGATTTTTAGAGAGTTGGCTGTGTTTAAACAGTGAGGATGATATGCAGGTTATTCTTGCCAACCCGCGCGGTTTCTGCGCAGGGGTTAATCGAGCGATTGCCATTGTGCATCAGGCGCTTGAGCGCTTTGAGCCCCCAGTGTATGTGCTCCACGAAATTGTGCATAACACCCATGTGCTGGAGGAACTACGCCAGCTGGGGGCAATTTTTGTGGAGGAACTGGAACATATTCCCCGCGGCGCGGTCACTATTTTCAGCGCCCATGGAGTGTCGAAAGAGGTGTCTGAGCAGGCGCAGCACTTGGGGCTTCGCACCATCGACGCCACCTGTCCGCTGGTGTCCAAGGTACATCGGCGTATTATCCGTCTCTATAATCAGGGCTATGACGTACTGGTGATCGGGCATAAGGGGCATCCCGAGGTGGAGGGCACCTGTGGACAGGTGGCGGGCCCGGTGCAGGTGCTGTCCCGTGCGGATGAGATTGGGTCGCTGCACGTTCGGGATCCGGAAAAAGTGGGCTATGTCACCCAGACCACACTCAGTGTTGATGACACCGGGGAGTTGCTTGCTGCTTTGCGCCAACGCTTCCCGCATATTTCCGAGCCGGAACGCACGGACATCTGCTACGCCACCACCAACCGTCAGGCAGCGGTGCGGAGGCTGGCTGATCAAGTGGAACTGATATTAATCGTGGGCTCCAAGAACAGCTCCAATTCTAACCGGTTGCGGGAGGTGGCGGAACTGCGCCATACGCCCGCGCATCTGGTGGATGACGCGGATGAACTGATTCCAGCATGGTTTGATGGGATTGAACGGGTGGGCATCAGCGCCGGCGCGTCAGCACCGGAACACCTGGTTACCGGTGTGATTGGCTGGCTGCAAAAGCTGGGGCCGGTCACCGTGCAGGAAATGGCGGGCGAGGTGGAACACGTCAGTTTTCAGGTGCCTGAGTTGACGGATGTACCCACTCTGCCAGTCAATCCGTGATACGGCTTGGCAATATGTGGATGTTGAGTAGATACTTTCTATTTTTTTACTTCTTTCTGGACAGGATATAGGCGGACAGCTGCTCCAGCAGATTGATTTCAGGGGGGGCAGCATCGCCATCGCGGAAAGGAGCCAGTGCAGCTATTGCCTGCACAATCAGTTCCCTGGCGTTGTGCGCGGCCATCTCAAAACCCTGATACCGTTCAATCAGGTGATAGAGCTCCTGATAGGAGACACTCCGGGTGCGGTCGCCGTGAAACAGCTCTTTTATGATGTGCCGGTCCTGGGGGGTGGCATGGTCAAGCGTCAGCAGGATCGGCAGGGTGATTTTTCCTTCCACAAAATCATTGCCCGTAGTCTTGCCGGTACTGTCTGAATTTCCCTGAAAATCAAGCAAATCGTCAACTACCTGAAAGGCAGCTCCAATATGGTGGCCATAGGTGGTGAGCGCTTCCTGCCGGCGTGTGTCTGCCCCGGCAAAAAGGGCGCCAATGGCACAGGTCGAGGCAATCAGATTGCCTGTCTTCTGCCGGATCACGCCAAAATACTGTTCCTTGGTGGTATTGATATCAGCCACATAACGGAGCTGTTCAAATTCACCATTGGCCATGGATGTGGTCGCCCTGGAGAAAATATCCAGCCCCTCTGAACCGGCCAGGTGGCCGATCAGATACATGCTGCGGGCGTGCAGCCAGTCACCCGCGAGAATGGCTGCGGCCAAGCCAAAGCGTGCGTTTACGGTGCGTTTGCCCCGGCGCGTGGGGGCGTGATCAATCACGTCATCGTGCACCAGCGTGGCCACATGCAGATATTCAAAGGCGGCAGCTAGAAGATAGAGATCCTCGTCATCACGGCCGCAACAGCGGGAGCTGAGCACGGTGAGCAGGGGACGGATGCGTTTACCGCCATTGAAAAGGGCGTGATCAAGCACCTCAATCAGCAGCTCGTCGCAACCGGCAAGAGCAGTATGCAGGTCCTGGTGCATGGTAGTTTCCACGCGTACGGACACGGCAGCAGTCTCGGCGCGGAGTTCAGAAAATGTCGGAGAAGCGGGTTTATTCTGCATGGGTGAAAAAAGCTGCCACCTCACTCAAGTCCCGCGTTAGAGGACTGGGGGGCAGACTTTTGAGAAATTGACGGCCATATCCTTTGGTAAACAGGCGGGTATCCAGGATGGCGATGACCCCGCTGTCATCAGCGGTGCGCATGAGCCGTCCCACCCCTTGCCGCAGAGTAAGAATGGCTCTGGGCAGTTGAAACTCCACAAACGCGTTTTTACCCAGTGCCTTGATACGATTCATTCTGGCCATAATAACAGGGTCGCTGGGGACTTCAAACGGTAATTTGTCGATAATGACTAAACTCAGTGATTCACCGGGGATATCCACCCCCTCCCAGAAGCTGGCGACAGCCAGGAGCACGGAATCGGTCTGATGAGTGAAGAGTTCCAAGAGCCTGCGCCGCGGTGCCTCGCCCTGCACCAGAAGAGGGAAGGGCAGACGGCCCTGGAGGTAGGCGGCAGCCTGATCCATGGCGGCAAAGGAGGTGAACAGGCAGAGGGTGCGTCCGCGGGCGTGGAGCACGAGCTGTTCAAGCGTTGCCTGCACCGCTGCTGTGTAACCTGGCGCGTTGGGCTCGGGGAAGGTGGCGTCGGGCACGTAGAGCAGCGTCCGTCCGGCATAGTCGAAAGGGGAGGCCAGGGACAGGGTGGGCGTGTCGGCGGGTAGGCCCAGCCTTTCCAGAAAATAGGCGAAATTGCCGCCTGTG
>DAIODL010000030.1:0-13693 GCA_036746815.1 Desulfobulbus sp. | reverse complement strand
TTGCCGGTAGCGTAACCCCTCTTCCTTACTCACCTGCACTGTCATCATCTTCCTCTTCGCGCGTTTCTTCCATGCGCTTGGCTTCGAGAATCTCTGCAAGCGTTGTCTTGAGCACGTCCAGTCCGTCTCCGTTCTCAGCCGAAATGGCCAGCACCCGCAGGCCCAACCCCGCGAACTGAGCCTCCAGCTCGGAGGTCCGCTCAGGATCCACCAGATCAATCTTGTTCAAGAGAACCAGGTGGGTGCGGTCCAGCAGCTCCTGCTTATAGGCGGCCAGTTCCGCCGCCAGCACCCGGTAATCCGCGAGCGGTTGGTCCCCCTCGCCCGAAGCGTCGATCAGATGCAGTAAAATGGAGGTACGCTCAATGTGCCGGAGAAACTGGTGCCCCAGACCGACGCCCTGGTGCGCGCCCTCGATGAGACCTGGAATATCGGCAATAATGCAGGGTTCACCGTCCGGGAAATGCAGCACGCCCAGCTGTGGCGCCAGGGTGGTGAAGGGATAGGGGGCAATCTTGGGATTGGCCGCTGAAAGTCTGGACAACAGTGTTGATTTACCGGCATTCGGCAGGCCGATCAGGCCGACATCGGCAAGCAGCTTCAGCTCAATCATGAGCCACCGCTCCTCGCCCTCACCGCCCGGTGTTGCCTTGCGCGGCGCCCGGTTGGTGGAGGAGGCAAAACGGGTATTGCCCAAGCCCCCCTGACCGCCAGCCGCCGCCAGGAACTGCTGCTCAGATTCAGTCAGGTCCGCGAGTACCTCACCGGTCTCGGCATCCTTGATCACCGAGCCCAGCGGCACCCGTACCAGACAGTCCTTACCGCCCCGGCCATGCTTGTCGCTCCCCTGGCCGGAAACTCCGTTTTCTCCCTTGAAATGGGAGCGGTAACGGAAATCAATGAGCGAGTGCAGGTTGCGGTCCGCCACCAGATACACATCGCCGCCCTTGCCGCCGTCCCCACCATTGGGGCCGCCCTTGGGCACATACTTCTCACGCCGGAAGCTGACACAGCCATTGCCGCCGTCCCCGGCCTTCACATAAAATTTGGCTTCGTCAACAAATCCCATATTCTGTCATTCCTTCCGGCGGATCAATCAATTGCAACAAAAAAACCCGGCATCAAATCATGATGCCGGGTTCACAACGTCCCTGCGGAGGCGCCGCGTGCAGTCAGCAGGCGCACCTTACCGCTCTTGACAGCGTACCCGTTTATTCAACGGGGTACACGGAAACGCGTTTGCGGTCCCTGCCAAATCTCTCGAACTTCACTTCGCCGTCAACCTTGGCGAACAACGTGTAATCACGGCCACAGCCCACATTGGTCCCCGGGTGAATCACAGTGCCCACCTGACGAACAATGATGTTGCCCGCTTTAACGATCTGACCGCCGAATTTTTTAATGCCGCGCCGTTGTCCCGCACTGTCGCGACCGTTGCGTGAACTACCGCCTGCTTTTTTATGAGCCATGGTATACTCTCCAGTAAATCGGTTATTCTCAGGAAGACTTACGCTGCAATCGATTCGATCGCCAGCGCGGTATACATCTGGCGATGCCCCCGCATGACTTGAAAGCCCTGCCGGCGACGCTTCCTGAAGACCAGAACCTTTTTATCACGTCCCTGCTCAACGATTTTGGCAACAACTTTGGCGCCCTCAACCACGGGCTGACCGATTTTCACCGCCTCGCCGTCCACCACCAACAGAACATCGGACAACTCAACCGTGCTGCCGACTTCTCCCTGCAGTTTTTCGACGCGCAGTGTATCACCGGCCTCAACCTGGTATTGCTTACCGCCGGTCCGAACTATTGCGTACATGCGACTCCTCCTCACTCTCCTCAATATCAAAAACGAGCAAACACATCAATCTGTGTATTTCTTTGATTGCAGAACACATGATTTAACCCGATATACCGGGTGTCTGTCAAGGGGAATGTGCATATCTCTGCCATTTCCTTTACCCGTTATGCCCAGGCCCTGCAAGGCCGCCATACTTTCCGCCTGGTTACGGCCGTACCAGCATACTTCATTAAAAAAGAATTTTTCTCAATAACGGGTTGTTTTGCTTGTTTCCCTCTGCAAAAGTATTTAGTCTGCAGAACGTTTGTACAGTTTTCTTCTTCCCGCAGCCTAGCTTTGCCGGGGAGAAGTATAGGCCCCTTTTTATCCTTCCAGGAGAAACGACTATGCAGAAAATGGAATGCCCCTGCGGCTATATTTACGACCCTGCAGAGGGTGACCCCGAGCACGGTATACCCGAAGGCACCGCTTTTGCCGACCTGCCCGATGACTGGGTCTGTCCCAAATGCGGCGCGGAAAAAGAATACTTTTTTGCGGCAGAGTAATTGCTCTTTGCAGGCTGCGGTCAGCCCCTTCTGACTGTAGCCTGCGGACTTTCCTCATCCTCGTCCTGCACAATTTTTTCTTGTCGAATCAAGGACGATACCCTATTATCAAACTATTCTTCCCCTTAATTTTCCTGATTTTCCCGTGAAGGAGGTATCCCATGACTTGCCGCTTCCGCTATGGTGCGTTGTTGATTCTCATGGCAGCCTGTCTTTTCACTCCACTTAAGACCGCATCTGCCGGCTATTACGGAAATTCTTCCTCCCTGGTCGATCAGGCGACTGTGGTCTATCGGGGGTTCATCCATGATCCCAACATGCAATGGTTCCGGGATAACGTGGCCAATGCCCGGGGTATCTTCATTGTCCCACAGATGCTGCGGGGTGGATTTATTGTCGGCGGTTCCGGCGGCAAAGGCGTCTTTCTGGCGCAGGATTCCGAAAGCGGCAGATGGAGTTCCCCTGCGTTTTACAGTATGGGTTCCGTCTCGTTCGGCCTGCAGATCGGTGCAGATGCCTCTGAAATTATTTTGCTGGTGATGACAGAACGCGGTCTAAACGCCATGCTCTCCACCAATTTCAAGCTGGGTGCGGACGTGGCTGTGGCCGCAGGCCCGGTGGGGGCATCCGCCAAGGCGCAGACCGCGGACATTCTTGCCTTTGGTCGATCTCAGGGACTATATGGCGGGATCAGCATCGAAGGTGCCGCCGTCTCGCCTTTGCATGCGTGGAACGAAGAGTATTACGGCAGGCCTGTCCGGCTGATCGATATCCTTTTCAACCTGAAATGGCAGAACCCGCAGGCAGATCAGCTGCGCCACATGCTGCCGCACGCAGAAAGACGTTCCAAACCCATTGGCCGATAACCGGTGGACGTACGGATGAACAGGTCTGCACCCGTGCCGGCTGACGCTGCACAGTAATTATTGCACCATTGATCGAGAGCATTCATGTCGTTGCCCCCGCAATACCAGCT
Organism: Desulfobulbus sp.; assembly: GCA_036746815.1. Classification (GTDB taxonomy): domain Bacteria; phylum Desulfobacterota; class Desulfobulbia; order Desulfobulbales; family Desulfobulbaceae; genus Desulfobulbus. Next base: position 10,371 of record DAIODL010000030.1, on the reverse strand, counting down.
CCAAACTGATCCATCAGGTCGACTCGTGGTTGTCCTGAGTGGCAGCTGGACCCTGCGCGCCGAAATCCCCGCTGCCAACACCCTGCTCGCGGCCCTAACCTCCTCCACAAAATCCGTCAATTTTGACAGCACCTCCCTTGAAGACTGGGATACCCGTCTGCTGATTTTTCTGAAAAAAATTCTTGATAAAGCGGAGGCGAACCATATCACCGTGGTGCGCGCAGGACTCCCTCAGGGTGTCCGTGATCTGCTGTCGCTCTCGGAAGCGGTTCCGGAACAGGCAACCAACAAATCCGGAAAACGCCCCAATCCCGCCTCCGCCGTTGGCCAGTGGACCCTTGATACGCTCAAACAGGTACGGGAGGTGGCTACCTTTATCGGCGAGGTGATTCTCTCGTTTCTCATGTTGATGCGGGGCAGGCGCCCCTTCAAGACCCGTGATTTTTTCGCCTTTGTGCAGGACTGCGGTGTGGAGTCACTGCCCATCGTCTCCCTCATTGCCACGCTGGTGGGGGTGATTCTCTCCTTTGTAGGTGCGGTACAGCTCAAAATGTTTGGCGCCCAGATCTATGTGGCCAACCTGGTGGGACTGGGCATGGCAATGGAGATGGGTGCACTGATGAGTGGCGTTATCATCTCCGGTCGCATCGGCGCGTCGTACGCAGCCCAGCTGGGTACCATGCAGGTCAACGAGGAGATCGATGCCCTGCGCACCATGGGTATTTCCCCGGTCGGATTTTTAGTGCTGCCGCGCATGCTGGCGCTGATGCTGATGATGCCGCTGCTTTGCGTCTATGCCGATATCATGGGTATTCTCGGCGGTTCCATCATCGGTGTGACCATGCTTGACCTCTCCATGGTGGAATACATGGAACAGATCCGTAAGACCCTGCACCTGTCCCAATGCGGCCAGGGCCTGCTCAAGAGCGCGGTATTCGGTGTGCTGATCGCCTTTGCCGGCTGTCTGCGCGGGATGCAGTGCGGTCGCAGCGCCTCGGCCGTGGGTGAAGCCACCACCTCTGCGGTGGTCACCTCGATCGTGTTGATCGTGATTTCAGATTCTTTCATTACTTACCTGTTATTCCGATGAATACCGACACCTCACCACCAGCCGCCGCTCCCGCCATCACTATCAGAGGGCTGACCATGGCCTATGGCAGCTTCGTGCTCCAGCGCAACCTTAACTTCACCATCAATCGCGGCGATATTTTCGTGATTATGGGAGGATCGGGCTGCGGCAAATCAACGCTCCTGCGGCATCTCATCGGCCTCAAGGCCCCGGCGGAGGGCTCGGTGCTCTATGGGGACAGGGATTTCTGGAAGCTGGATGACGAGGGCCGCTCCGCCATTCTGCGCCAGGCCGGGGTGCTGTATCAGGCCGGCGCACTGTGGAGTTCCATGACGCTTTCGGAAAACATAGCCCTGCCCCTGCAGCATTACACAGACCTGTCGCCCACCGTCATTGACGAACTGGTCTCCTTCAAGCTCTCCCTGGTGGGACTGGCCGGATTTGAGGATTTTTATCCCTCGGAAATCTCCGGAGGCATGCGCAAACGCGCGGGTCTGGCCCGGGCAATCGCCCTGGATCCGGATTTTCTTTTTTTCGACGAACCCTCGGCAGGGCTTGATCCCATCAGTTCCCGCAACCTGGATCAACTGATTCTGGAACTGCAGGAGAGTCTGGGGGCCACGATTATCATCGTCACCCATGAACTGGCCTCAATCTACGCCATTGCCAACAATTGTGTCTTTATTGACGGTGAAGCGCATACCATGCTCGCGACAGGTGATCCCAAACGTCTGTTGCGGGAATGTGACAATCCCACAGTGATCAACTTTCTCACCCGGGGCACCGGGAAACGGGAGGTACGTACGGTTTGAGTCAAAAAGCCAATCCCACCCTCATCGGTACGTTTGTGCTGCTGGCTTTGGCTATTGCCATCGGGACAGTTATTGTGCTCGGCAGCATCAATCTGCAAAAGGCCCCTTTCCGCTGTGTGGCCTATTTCACCGGCTCACTTTACGGTCTGGACCCCGGCGCGGCGGTGACGTTCCGCGGCGTGACCGTAGGACATGTCACCAGGGTGCAGATCAATTACCACAAAACTGACGATACCTATCTGATCCCCGTGGAAATTGAACTCACCCCGGGGGCTGATATCACGGGCAATCAGAGCAGAAAACTGAGCCCGGAGAAAATCAAGACCGTCCTCGTGCAGACCATCAAACAGGGTCTGAAAGCACAGCTGAAAATATCCAGTCTGCTTACCGGGAAGCTCTATATTGATCTTGACCTGTACCCGGATAAACCAACCATCCTGCACGGTGAGAATTCATCTCTGGTGGAAATTCCCACCCTGCCTTCCGGGCTTGAGCGGATCACGCAGAAACTTGAGCAGCTCCCCTTAAGTGAAATCCTCAACAAGGTGGCCACCGCCCTGGATGGCATCAATAATATCGTTAACTCAAATACCACCAGAAATGCATTGAGCAACCTGGATGACTCCCTGCAGCGTCTCAATACCCTGCTTGGCAGAATAAATGATGCCGTTCCCCCAGTGGCCTCTGATCTCCAGCAAAGTCTGCAGAAAATTGGCCACCTGGCCGATTCAGCCGATCATCTCGTTCATTCCACGGACAAGGATCTCCCGAAACTTAAGGGACAGGTCAACGAACTGCTGGCTGAACTCAACAAAACCGCCCAGACCCTGAACCAGACCATGGGCAATGTGCGCAGACTGACGGATAAAAACTCCCCCACCCTGTATCAGGCGGAAGCCTCACTGCATGCCATTGAGCAGGCAGCCGACGCTGTGCGGGAAATAGCTGACTTCCTCCAGCAAAACCCCAATGCCCTGGTCTTTGGCACCAATAAGGATAAACCATGAAAAGCCGTCGACTCGTTATCCTGCTTCTGGCCGGTGTCCCCGCATTGCTGCTGAGCAGCTGCATGCCTTCCAATCCTCCGGCTACCCTGTACAGCCTGCAGCTCGTCAATCAGCCACCGGTAGCGCAACCTCATGCCCTGCCGGGAATGGTACTGGTTATGCCTGTCCGGGTGGCGCCGCATCTACAGAGCCGCAGCATCCAGATGCAGCAGCACTCAGGAAAGACCCTGGCAGCCGCCAGTCATCTCTGGACGGCAACCCTGGACAAGCAGATCGGGCAGCGCATCACCAGTGAGCTGCAGACGCTTCTGGCCACCGACAATATCGCGCTCTTTCCCGGGCCCCGTTATGGGCAGTTCCGCCTGCAGGTGGAGGTGGATATTCAGGAATTCAGTGGTGACGGGCATACCTTCACGACGCTGGCCACCTACACCATCAGCGATGTGCGGGACAAAACCATTGTTCTGCGGAAGAATTTCCAGCAAAAACGGCCTGTCGACAAGTCCGGTTATACCGGCTATGCTGAAACCGCTTCCCAGGCCGTGGCTGATTTAAGCAGGGAAATAGCCCAGGCTCTGACAACCGTCCACCTTCCCCGCCAGAAAGGCTGAGTTGAACCGTTATGCGTACTTCTTTGTTATTTCAATATTTTCTTTTGTTATCCATGCTATTACCGGTGCACGGCAGTCTGGCTTCCGCGGTCCTGACCAAATGGCTTGGCCAGACCGTGTACGTGCCAATCTATTCCGATATCCATGGCGATGACCGTTACCGGAATATGCCGTTTCTGCTCACCGCGACCTTAAGCATCCGTAACGCTGACCTGAAACATCCACTTACCTTGAAAAGTGTGAGCTACTATGATTCCGAGGGCCATCTGCTCAAACAGTACATGGACAAACCCTTCACCCTCGGGCCACTGGCATCAACTCGTTTCGTGGTTCCTGAATCCGAGGACAAGGGGGGATCGGGTGCTAAATTCCTGGTAGAATGGGAAGCGGGTACGGCAGTGGTGGAGCCGATTATCGAATCCGTGATGATCGGCACCAAAATGCAGCAGGGAATTTCGTTTATCTCCATCGGCCGGGTTATTCAGGGGACGCCTGCCCATTGATTTGGGCGGCATTGACTATGTTTTCATTTTCCAGGGTATTCATGTCCCGCGTTGTTTGTGTACTGCTTTCTTTCCTGTTGGCCGGACTACTTGCGGGCTGCCACTTGTCAAAAAACTCCCATGGAGGATTTTGCTGGACCTGCCCCAAAGCGCTCAAGGTGGGGGTGAGCACGGACTATCCGCCGCTGATTATGCAGAAAAAGGGGGAAATTACCGGGCTTGAAGTACAATTCGCCACAGGTCTGGCAGAGGCGGCCAAGCGGCCGCTGGAGTTTGTAAACCTGCCGCGCCAGAACTTAATGCAGGCGCTGCAAAAGCATAAGGTGGATATCGTCATGGCAGGCATCCGCGCGGATGAAGCCGCGCAGGAAAAGGTGCAGGCGACGGATTCCTATTTTCTTTCCGGGCAGATCACCCTGATGTATCTCAACGCGTTTTCCACCTATGGCGAGGGGACGCACGCATTACTTGGCAACACTTCCGTCCATTTGGGCGTGGTCTCGGGCAGTACCGGTGACGTGCTGCTCAAACGGCTGCATCCCCGGGGACAGGTCAGCCGGTTCCCGAGCGGCACGGAAGGACTCCGCGCCCTGCTCACCCACCGCATTGATGTGCTCATCAATGACCTGCCATCAAATTCCTATTATGCGGCCTTGTTTGTCGACAAGGGATTGACGCCCGGAGTGACCCTGCTCACCGGTGAACCCCTGGTCTGGGCCGTGAATCCGGACGACAAAAAACTGCTGCACACCGCCAACGCCTACCTCGCGGGCCTGCGTAAGAACGGCCGTCTGGATGAAATGCTCTCCCAGGCGCTGCCCTTTTACCGGAACACCGCCTACTCGCCCACCACGCGCTGAAACGCGTGCGCCATCTTCCAGAAAAACGTTCAGCCGTCGAGCTGTACCAGCTCCCTGTACACGGAATCGCGCGCCATCAGCTCGGCATGGCTGCCCTGCTCGATAATGCGCCCGTGCTCCATGACCACGATCCGGTCCACCCGGCGGATGGTTGAGAGCCGGTGCGCGATGACCAGTGAAGTGCGCCCCTGGAAGCCCGCGGCAATGGCCTGCTCCAACATGTTCTCTGATTCGGTGTCAATGGAGGCGGTGGCCTCGTCCAGTACCAGGATGGCCGGATTACGGTAGAGTGCACGGACAAAGGAGAGCAGCTGTTTCTCGCCCAGGCTCAGATTGAGCGCGCCCTCGCCGATGCGGGTGTCCAGTCCCTGCGGCAGCCGGTTGATAAAGGCATGCAGCCCGGTATTGCTGAGTATTTCCTCCAGCCGGGCCGCGTCCTCGGGTTGATCCAGGAGAATGTTGGCGCGCACCGTGTCCGGCAGAATAAAAATATCCTGCATGATGATACCCACCCGCTGACGTAATTCCTTCAGGGGCAGGCGCCGCACATCCACCCCGTCCACCAGTACCGCGCCCGCGGTGGGATCATAAAACCGCACCAGCAGCGAAATCAGGGTCGATTTGCCCGCCCCCGTGGCACCCACCAGGGCCACAGTCTCCCCAGGGGAGATGGTAAGATTGATGCCACGAAGAATCGGCTGGTCAGCCTGATAGGCAAAGTCAATATCCCGGAATACAATCTCCCCACGATGTGCGGCTCCCGGTGTCGCGGTATCCATAGCAGTGCCGCTTTGTTCCAGCACCAGAATGGTGGGCTCGGTGTCCAGGGTCTGAAAAATACGCTCCGCCGAGGCCATGGCTGACTGCACGATGGAATACTTCTGGGAAAGCTCACGCAATGGCTGAAAAAAGAGCCGCATATAGGCGATAAAGGCCGCCAGTTCACCAATGGTGAGATGCTGACGGATCACCTCTCCGCCGCCATACCAGATAATGAGCGCGATCACTGCCGAACTCATCAGCTCAATCAGCGGCATGAACGCGCCGAAAAGCTTAATCTGTCCGAAAGTCCGCTTTTTATATTCCTCCGTAAGCTCCACATACGCGCGAAGGCTGCGCATTTGCGCGCCAAAACTCTGGATCACGGAAATGCCGGACAGGGCTTCGGCAAGGAAGCTGTTTATTCTGGCAAGCTGCGCGCGGATGGCGCGGAACTGCTCTCTCGCATAATGGGAAAAGGCTACCGTAACCAGAACTGCCAGCGGCACAAAGATCGACATCACCAGGGCCAGACGCCAGTTCATGAGAAAGAGAAACACAAAAATACCCACCAGCTTGATCCCGTCGTTGAAGAGGGTCACCATCACCGAGGTGAACATCTCATACATGTTCTGGATATCATTGGTTAACCTGGTGACCAGCCGTCCTACCGGCTGGTTATGAAAATAGCCCAGATCCAGGGTGAGCAGGTGCACAAAGAGCGTCTGCCGCAGCCGGTGCATAATGGATTGGCCAATCCATTCCAAAAGCACCACCTGCAGGAAGGTGGTCAGAAACACCAAGGCGACCAGCAGGCCGTACCATACACTCACCTGGCCAACGCCTGTGATACGGGCCGCGGGAGTGAACGTGTGATTGACGATATAACGGTCAATCCCCATCTGCATGAGGCGCGGCAGCGCAAGTGAGGCAACGGCAATGAGAAACGACAGCCCCACCGCCGCGGCCACGGCCAGCCAGTAATCGTGACAAAAGGAGAGCACCCGCCGCCACAGCCGGAAATCGCTGATGGAGGGCTGATCGCCTTCCTCGGCATAGCCGAAATTATCTCTGGGCATGCTGTTTCTCCACCATGAGGCGGTACAGGGGCTGCCGCAACAGTTCCTCGTGACGGCCACGGGCCACGATCCGGCCCGTATCCAGGAGCACAATATTTGAGGCGTGCCGCAGCACATTGACCCGGTGTGAAATCAAAAGCACCGATTTGCCCGCCATGCGCTCCATAATCCCCTTGAGCACCTGCTGCTCGGTTTCCACGTCAATGGCGGATAAGGCGTCGTCGATAATGAGAATGGGGCGGTCACAGAGCAGAGCCCGCGCCAGGGCCAGCCGCTGCCGCTGGCCTCCGGAAAGTTTGACCCCACGCTCACCGATCACCGCCTGATACCCCTCAGGGAAATGGCGGATATCCCCGTCAATGGCTGCCGCACGAGCGGCAGCTTCAATCTCCTCCATGGTGGCCTCGGGTCGGCCAAAGGCGATGTTGGCGGCAACAGTATCGGCAAAGGCCACCGGCTCCTGCCCCACATAGGCGATGCGGGCCCGGATATCCGCCTGGGAAAGCTGGTTCACATCCACGCCCTGCAGAAAAAGCATGCCCTCCGCCACCGGATACATGCGCAACAGCAACTTGCACAAAGTGGACTTGCCCGAACCAGTACGGCCGGTCATGCCGAGAAGACCCGGCCCTATATCCAGATCCACTCCGGCAAGCGCCGGATGCGTGGCACCGTCATAGGTAAAATGCAGGTTACGACAGGAATAGTCCCAGTTGGCGCGCACAGGCAGCGGCCGCGCAGGCGCGACATCCACCACAGGCTCCTGCGCCAGTATCAGGTGGATGCGCCGCAGACTGGTCAGGCCGCGCTGCACCAGATTAGCCACCCAACCCACGGCCATCATCGGCCAGATGAGCATGTACAGATAGCTCATAAAAGCCACGAATGAACCAATGGTGATCTGCTGGCGGATGACCAGGGCTCCACCATAGTCAAGCAAAAGCAGCATGCCCACATTGCCCACCAGGGTGGCGATGGGAAAAAGCAGCCCCTGGATGGCAGCCACCTTGATGTTGCTGCGCACGTACTCCTCGCCAAGTTTGCCGAACCGGTTCTCCTGAAACCGCTCCAGGGTGTAGGCCTTGATCAGACGGATGGAAACCAGAGTGGCGCGGGCGAACTCGGTGAGCAGGGAAAACTGTTCCTGTACCAGGTTGAAGCGATTATGCAGGCGGCCGGAGAGCACACGAGTGCACACAATCAGTACCGGCATAGGCAACAGCGCGATCAGGGTGAGTTTGACGCTGATGACCATCATGAAGCCAAGGGCCGCAGAGGACATGACCAGCGCGTCAATAGCCGCCACCAGCCCCATGCCGCAGGCCATCTGAATAGTTCCCAGATCGTTGCTGGCATGGGCCATGAGATCGCCGATGGTCCAGCGTTCGAAAAAAGGCTGATCCATGCGCAGGATATGCGTGAACAACTGGTCGCGCAGCCACTGTTCCAGGATGCGGGAAAAACCGATGATGAGATAACGCCAGGTAAAGCGGAGCCCCGCCACCACCAGGGCCAGCAGGAGAATGGCCAGACTTAAATGCAGCAGAAAAGCGGCAGTGGCTGTATGCGCAGTGAGCCGGTCCACCGCTGCCTTGACGAAACGGGGAATGATGAGCTGGGCGAAATCCACAGCCACCAGGGCCAGAAACCCGCCCAAAAGACGCAGCCAGTAGCGCTTGAAAACAGGCTGCACAATACGCAGGAGTTCCCTGGTGGTGGCCTGCTGCCCGGATGATGCGGTGGAGGTCGGTTCGGTCACAGGCAGTCCTTGTCAGTGGCGCAAAGCGAAGATGAGCGCCTCATAGGCGGCCCGCAGTTTGATGAAGAGTTCGGGACTGCCGCCCCGATCCGGGTGCAGCTCAAGCGCCTTTTTCCGGTAGAGCCGGGTGAGATCGTGCCGGTGCATGTCGGAAAGATCAGCACCGGTAATGCCGAAAATGGCCAGAGCCTGGATGCGTGAAACCTGCTCCCTGCTGCCCAGTCCCGTGGAGCCACGGTGGAAGCGGCGGGTCTGTTCGCTTTTGGCATAGCGCGACCAGGCGGGCGACTGTACCGGCGCTCCGTCAAAATACATGATCAGATAACGGATCAGCGGCGGCTGCAGGCGGCCGGTACGGGGATAGCCGCGCCAGAAAGCGGCATCCGCGGAAAGTTGGCAGACCGCTTCCAGAACGATAGTGTCAAGACGGTCATGATTCAGCGCCTGAGGCATGGTCTGGGCATAGCTTTCCTTAAAAAATCGCTGCAGGTCAAAGAGGGAGAACAGGTAGCTGAGCAGTTCCTGGGGTTTGAGCTGCTGTTCCTGCTGCTGAAAGGACTGTTCAATCTCGTCGCGGGATTTATCAAGCATACTGGTATAAAGAGCAGCTGCCTTGCGCTGCAAGGTGCCGGTTTCCGTGGCAGCCCTACCCAGCCGCAGAAAATGGATGCGCCGCCGGTCCACTACATGGGTTTCTTCCAGGGCGCGCCGACGCAGTGCCTCACTGGCCGGGTGCCAGCTGCGGTACTGAAACCGGTTTCGAAATGGTGCCAGCCGCTGCTTGATATAAGGGTCCAGATAAGGAAAGAGCAGATCCTCAAGTTCGGTGTAGGAAAAATTCACCCCGCGTTCCCGCAGGCCATCGACAAGGCGTTCGTTCAAATGAAAGGAGCTGTCATCGTCATACACGAACATCCGGCCCGGGTCACGGCCCAGTTCGGCCAGATCACGGGAATAGAGCACGTCACCGCTACGATAGGTTTCCCGCAGCATAAAGGTGAGCGGGGCGCCGATGTCCGTTCGGGCTACATACATAGAGCAGTCTCAGGTACGCGGCGACTGGCTGTCAGGGCCGCAGGAAAAAGTGAACAAAAAATATGGTAACAACATCTGGTACACCGTCAACCACCAAAATGTGGGACATGACAAGCGCGGAACAGTGGCATGCCGCATTCTTCAGGCAGCGGGTGGAGGCAGGGCGGGCAGTTTCTGGCGGAAGACGCGTTCCCGGAAAAAATCAATGGTGCGGCGGCGGCGGCCGACAATACGGCGCTGCTCGGGAATCAGATCGGAGATGGTGGTGCGCATGATGGACATCTTGTATTCGATATTGGTGACCAGGCTGTTATCCAGGTACCAGGTATAGAACAGACCGAAAAAGAGGCCGGGCGGGGTGAACCCCTCTTTGAAATTCACTACCCGGGCGTAGTCCCATTCCTTCCCTTCCAGGCGGTGCATGCGTGAAAGAAGCAGGTACGTGTCCACGTCTGCGGGTTCGAGATAGGCGTGCAGCTGCTCCGGAGGCTGCAGGGTCATGCGGTACATCCGCCCCACCAGTTGGCCTTCCCAGAACAGTTTTTCCATCTGCTTGCGGCGAGCGTAATTGCCCAGAAGCGACTGTCCCAGAGCCACCAGGAACACCATCTCAAAGTGGTCCGCATCATCCAGCTGATCCTCGCGGATCTTGATAAACCGGTCCTGAGGATCATAAAAGGAGTAGATGTTGTCCCATTCCTGACAGCGTTTCCAGGACTCGGGCTCCACCAGCATGATGCCACAAATAAAATCAAGATGCGCCAGAGGAATGTCGGGATGGCGCCAGATAATTTCTTCCAGCCGCGCAAGCAGTGTCCGGCGCTGGTCATCAGACATCGCCGCCGTGTGCAGGTTCTCACCCAGCTGGATGGTGTCC
>DAIODL010000029.1:0-13878 GCA_036746815.1 Desulfobulbus sp. | reverse complement strand
CGCCTCTTTCGCGCGCAATGCGCATAACAGTAACTATGCCCAGCTTTTCTTAAGTCAGCTGGCACCACAGCCCCAGTGGAGTGTGCTTGACGTCGGCTGCGGCGCAGGAACCCTGGCCATTCCTCTGGCATCCCGGGTGCATTGCATTACCGCCATTGATTTTTCCGATACCATGATTGAACTGCTCAATCATCAGTGCACGCAGCAGGGGCTGCACAACATCCGCACCCAGGTCACCGGATGGGAAGACGATTGGGACGCCGCTGGTATCGGTGTGCACGATGTGGCTATTGCCTCACGCTCACTTGTCGCCGAGGACCTGCAGGCCGCTATCAATAAACTGGCCAGCAGGGCACGTCAGCGGGTGTACATCGTTTCCCTGGTGGGGGATGGCCCCTTTGACCGCGGCATCTTCGAGGCCATCGGCCGGCATCTCGACCGCGGCCCGGATTACATCTACGCTTACAATCTGCTGCATCAGATGGGTATCTATGCAGAAATCCGCTTCATTTTCAACGGCGGAGGCAACAAGGTATACCAGAGCCTGGATGAGTGTGTGCTGGGCCTGTACTGGATGCTCAACGAGTTGACGCCTGCGGAGGAAACACTCCTGCGCGGCTACCTGGAACGCCACCTCATCCCCACACGGGGCGGCTGGAAACTTGACTATCAACAGTCCGTCCGCTGGGCGGTACTGTCCTGGAATAAAACGCCATGAAAATTAATGCCAGTCAGTTCGATCATATTGCACGCACCATCTATGCACCTGTGTACCCGGTCATTGCCGACCAGATTATCGAGCATACCGGTATTACCAGCGGCCAGTGCATGGATGTAGGCTGCGGGCCCGGATACCTGGGCGCAGCCCTGGCGTGCAAAAGCGATCTGTACCTGCTGTTTTTTGACCAATCCGATGACATGCTCACTTTGTGTGAACGTACGGTTGATGCAAACGGTTTGCGGGGCCGGGCCGGACTGTTGCCGGGCGATATTGGCTCCATCGCCCTGCCGGACGGCTCCGTGGATCTCATCATCAGCCGGGGTTCCATCTTTTTCTGGGACAATCTGCCCCAGGCCTTCAGCGAGATTTACCGGGTGCTGGCACCCGGCGGCAAAACCTTCATTGGCGGGGGCTTTGGCAGCAAGGCCTTGCTGGATATGATCCGTTCTCAGATGGCCCTGCGCAATCATGGCTGTGATCAGTTTGACCGCAAGGTCCGCGCCAATCTCGGCCCGGAGATGCGGGCCCGTTTCGAGGCGAGTCTGGCCAATGCGGGCATCACCGGTTTTGAAATCCTGCAGAGTGCGGAAATCGGGTTGTGGATCGTCATGTCCAAGCCCGCTGTCCAATCTGCCTGATTGTAGCCAGAAAAATCCATAACAAAACGCCCAAGGAGAGCGCACCATGACCCCACCTTCCCCCCACCCCCGGTATGTCGGCAACCTGGCACTGGCCCTGATTCTGGCGTTCAGCACCAGCAGTTTTGCCGACGACGGCAGCACTACCGCCGATGTTTCCAACCAGCAGCTCAAACCGATTGTGGTGGAGGGGAGCGGCGACACCAGTGACAGCGGCCAGCGGGAGGATCTGCAGCCGGACAGCATCACCAACATGTACCGGGTTGAGGCCAGCGCCCGCTTCGGTACCCAGATTTTTACGGAAAAGGACATTCAGGCCATTCATCCGGAAAACGTGTTTGACCTCCTGGACAAGGCCGTCGGCATCACGCTCATCTATCAGGGGCGGCGCAGCCCCTATATGATTGAGGACCGGGGCGGCGGCACCTTCACTTATATTATTGACGGCGCGGTGCTGCCGTCCGCAGCCACACGCATCCTTTACCGTTTTCCAGTGGCGGCCATTGAACAGGTGGAAGTGGTGCGTGGTTCCACCGCACTCACCGTGGGCCCGTCCATCCCGATTGGTTCGTCCAATTCGGGTTCGGGGCTGAATACCGGTTTCATCATCATACGCACCAAACAGCCGAAAAAAATCGAGGGGGTACTCACTGCATCCGCCTCCAAGGGTGAAGGCGGGCAACCTATTGAAACCAAAGAGAGTCTTTATGTAGGGGCCAGATTTGGCGATACCCAACAGAAGGAGGGCAATGCGGAAGACAAGGGGAGCACTGCCAAGGCGTCTCCCAGTCCCATCCAGGGATACCTGGCTGCCTTTGGCAGTGGCATGAACCGTCCCAGTGAGGAGACCTGGTTTGATGGCCAGTCCAATCAGGCGGGTATGGCCAGTGGTGGGTTCACCTACAACAAATTTCATCTCAACATGATGGCCTACCAGGATTCCGGCAAATTTGAGATGCAGCGCGGCATCAGTACCACTGGCGCTTTGATGAGTGAACGTTGGTGGTACGATCCCATGGATACGGACATCTATACCAGCGATATGTCCATGAAATGGACGCCTAACCAGACAACCTTGTTCAATATTTTCAAGGTCAGTTATAACCAGACCGAGCACGATGGCACCTTTGGTTCCTCCAAGGTGACCACCATGAACGAATTCAACGAGGATTCCAAGGGATTCGGCCTGCGCCACAATGCCCGTTTCGGCAACACCCTGGTGCAGGCGGGCTGGCAGATGTCCCAGAGCACCGGTCTCGGGCCGAATTTGAGCAATAGTTATACCCGCTACGACACCACCATTAACGGCTGGTCCGGCTCGGTGGAGCAGAAACTCTTTGGCGACAGACTGGTGCTGGATGGCGGCTACCGGCAGGACGTGAAGCACATCGACTATTCCAGTACCTCGGCCTCCGCCAACAATGCCAATAACGATGTGGATATGGCCCCGGCCAGAGTCTATGCCCTGGGCGCCCGCTGGAAAATAACGGACATGTTTGCCCTGAGCGGCCGCTACTACCACGGCGACGAGGGCACCAACGGCGATTTTACCCTGCGGGCCAAGAGCGGCACGCTCGATCCCGAACGCCAGGAACGCACAGAGGCGGCCCTGGAGGCCAATATCAAACCCTGGTTCAAGCCGACCCTCACCTGGTTCAACGTCAATACCGGCAATGCCAAAACCGCCACCACTTCTACCTATCAGGTCGCTGGTGACACCTATTATTACTACACCCAGTCCGATGAGCTGCGGCGTGGTCTGGAGCTGATGGTCAAGGGCACGGTGCTGAAAAACACCACCTATACCTTCAGCTGGACACGGATGCTCAACGCTGAAACCACCGCAAGTGGAGTGACTACCGATGCCATTGGCCTGACTGTGCCGAAAAATATGTTTGGCATAACGCTCAGCCATACCTGGGATCCCTACCGTTTCAATGTCTCCTACAAACAGGTCGATAAATGGACTCAGACCAGCAGCCCCAAGGGTACCTACAATGTCGACGGTATCGGTGATTACACCCGTTTTGATGTCAATGTGCAGCGTGATTTCCACCTCGGTCCCACTCTGCTCACCGGGACCCTGTTTGCCAACAACCTGACGAACCAGAAATATTCCACCCGCTACGTCACCGGTTACTACCCCGACCGGGGACGGACCATCGGTGTTGAATTGTCCTGGGCGTTTTAAGGGATAGCCATGTTTGCAGGCGATGTTGATCTCTACAACGAGGTGGCCCTGGGTGTGAATGCGCCCATTTACGCCTACTATGCCCGGCGGATTGCCGAGGAAACCGCCATCCGCGAGGGACGGTGTCTGGATGTGGGGTGCGGCGGCGGCTATCTGGGGCTGGCTCTGGCCCGCATCACGGAGCTCGATTTCGTGTTCTTTGACGAATCGCCTGCCATGCTCGCCTGCGCTGGCAAGAACATCACGCAGTCCGGCTGCGTTTCCCGGGCGCGGGTGCTGCGGGGCAGGGTGCAGGCCATTCCCCTGGAGGCAGTCACCATAGACCTGATCATCAGCCGTGGCTCGCTTCCCTTCTGGGAGGATGTGTCCACTGCTTTCCGGGAACTGTACCGCGTGCTCAAGCCGGGTGGACAGGTCTATATCGGAGGTGGTCTGGGCGACCCGTCCACGCGCAGGGAGGTCGAGGAACGGCGGCGCAGGTTGCATCCCGAGTGGGAACAGGGGCCGCCGCGCATACGCCGTCATGACGATCAGTACTACCGCGATGCCTTGCAGCAGGCCGGTCTGCAGGAGTTTACCGTGAACCGCAGCGAGGAGGGGTTATGGATCCGATTTGCAAAACAGCGATGAAGGGAATGTTTGATGAACGAACCATCGCTCCCCTGCCCACGGCGGCACCGCTTCTGGCGGAAGCTGCCATGGTTCTGCGCGCAGCCTGTGGGCAGACCTTGGATACACTTCAGGTGGAACGTCTGGTGGTGGGCGTATTTTTTGTAGGCATCAAACTCAGTAACGGCTGGGGCGGTGTGGCCTATACCCCGCCGGAGGTGGTGAAAAACGCCGGTCGCCGCATCCTCAAAGGAAGCTCGCCTCTGGTGCGCGGTATGCGTGTGAGCGCGCTCATGGATGGCGCATTGACTCATCCCTTTGCCGATGTCATCCGGCTGGCCACGCTCAATGCCGTTTCTGCCTCTCTGCTCATGCACGGTAAATATTCCCTGGAAGGGGGCGATGATCTGTCCACTGTGGATGAATTGTTCACCCGGCGTCGGGTCTGCATGGTGGGGGCGATCATTCCGCTGTTGAAGCGGTTGAAGCGGCTCTATCCCGCCGAGGTGCTCATTGTGGACCGCAAAAAAGAGACCGCCGAGGAAGCCAAGGCCGGCTATGGCGCTTTTGTGCCGCCCGAGGACACCGGCTGGGCGCTGGGCCGCTGCGACACCGCCGTGTTCACAGGGGCCTCGGTGGCCAATGGCTCCATTTTTGAACTGCTGGCACTCACGCCGCCCACTGCTGCCATTGCAGTGGTGGGACCCAGTGCGGGTTTTGTGCCTGATCCGCTCTTTGCGCGCGGCGTCGCCATGGTGGGCACCTCGGTGGTGACGGATATTGACCGTGCCCTGGACATGCTGGCCGAGGGAGGCGGCGGGTACCGTCTCTTTAACGGGTGCGTCCGCAAAATAAATCTGCTCAACCGGCCCCGCCTGCAACAGCTGGGTCTGCTGCGCGGCTGCTGATCTTTTTTACGTACACCGGCGCGATGGGCCTGCCGCATGAGGCGGCTCGGCGTGAACGCCACTGGAGCAACTATGGAAACACCCTACTATGACACCTATGAACATCTGGTGGAGCAGGCCGGCAAAGTGCACGGCAACATCTGCCAGGGCATCCGCATTGGTACCCGCATGACCATGACCGGTCTCCGGCGGGTAGGTATCACCGATCCCAAGGGGGAAGATCGCAAAAAACTGATAGTGTTCGTGGAGATCGACCGCTGTGCCACCGATGCCATCATGGCGCTGACCAACTGCCGTCCAGGCAAGCGGACCATGAAAGTGCGCGATTACGGAAAAATGGCAGCCACCTTCATCAATATGGAAACCAACAAAGCGGTGCGCGTGGTAGTGAAGGGTAATCCCCAGACCGTGACCGAGGAATCAGCCTTTGCTGCCATCCCCGAGGAGGAGCTGTTCACCATCAACGAGGTGGACGTGCCTCTGCGACCAACGGATGTACCTGGTCATCCGCTTTCCCGTGTGCCCTGCATGCGCTGCGGTGAAACCATTCTGGATGGCCGTGAGGTGCATGCCGGCGGTCAGGTGCTGTGCGTGCCCTGTGCCGCGGCCACGGACTACTATCATATTCTGCCATGAGGCCTGCTATGCGCAACAATAGCTCGCGGTTTTCAGGCAGTGCGCGCTGCCTGCGGTTGCTTCCACTGTCGCTGGTGGGGTTGCTGCTTCTGGTGCTGCCCCTGCAGGCAAGGGAGATCGTCGACATGGTCGGGCGCAGAGTCAATGTGCCTGACACCATCACCAGGGTGGTGGCAGTCACTCCGCCGGGCACCTACCTGGTTTATGCCATTGATCCGCTGCTGCTGGCCGGGCTCAACTTTTCTCTGTGGGACAGCGAAAGAAAATACACCGTGCCTGCCTATCAGCATCTGCCTGTGATCGGCGGTATGATGGGGCAGGGGAAAACCCTGAACCGGGAGATACTCTTCAAGGTCAAGCCGGACATCATTCTTTTTTGGGCATGGAAGGATGATGCCATGAACAATAAATTTCTTGGTTCCCTGGCAGCGCTGCCCTTCCCGGTGGTGGCGGTACGCATGGATTCCATTTTTGATTACCCGGCGGCCCTCGCCTTTGCCGGCAACCTGCTGGGCAGGCAGAAACGTGGCGAGGAACTCAAAAACTATGCACTGGAGACCGTGGATGCAGCGCACAAGATCGCATCGGCCATCCCCGAATCCGCAAAAGTACGGGTGTATTACGCCGAAGGCACGGACGGGCTCAGTACCGATCGGGCGCAGTCCATCCACACCGAGCTCATTCCCCTGGCCGGCGGTATCAATGTACATCAGGGTGCGGAACTGGATCATTACGGCATGGAGAAAATTTCCATGGAGCAGCTGCTGCTGTACAACCCGGATGTGATTCTGGTGAAGGAACCCGCTTTTTTCGCCGCCATCTTCACGGATCCGCGCTGGCAGAACCTGAAGGCAGTGCGCAACAAACGTGTGTATCAGATCCCCTATGAACCGTTCAACTGGTTTGACCGGCCGCCCTCGTTCATGCGCCTGCTCGGCATTAAATGGCTGCTGAACCGGTTGCATCCGGATCTGTATTCCGTGGATATGGTGAAGGAAACAAGAGCGTTTTATCACCTTTTCCTCGGCGTGGAGCTCACGCCTGAGCAGGCCCGCGAGGTATTGCATCAATGAGACGGGTGATGCTGCCGCTTCTACTCCTGCTGCTGGCGGGGATGGTGCTGGTTTCTCTGTATCTGGGCAAGTACCAGGTACCACTGAAGGATATCATCGCCTTTGTCGAGTGGAAGGTGCTGGGTTGGAACACGCTTGCACCTGAGCAACGGCCGCTTCTGACCAACATCCTGTTGGACATCCGCCTGCCGCGCATCCTGGCGGCCATCCTCATTGGCTCGGCTTTGTCGGTGTCCGGCACCGCTTTTCAGGCACTCTTTATCAATCCACTGGTATCTCCGGGACTTTTGGGGGTGCTGGCCGGAGCCTCCTTTGGCGCTGCCCTGGGCATGATTTTTTCCCAGAGCTGGCTCATAGTGCAGTGCTCCACTCTGGTGTTCGGTTTTATCGCGGTGGGAGTGGCGGTGTCTATTGCCCATATCTTCCGGGGCACCTCCATCATTATGCTGGTACTGGGCGGCATTATCAGCGGCGCCTTTTTTACGGCAGCGCTCTCCATTGTCAAATATACGGCGGATCCGTCCAACCAGCTGCCCGCTATTGTCTACTGGCTTATGGGCAGTCTTTCCGCTGTGGACGGGCACACGATCGGCATTATCAGCCTGCCCATGCTGGTAGGTATTGTGCTGGTGATGATCAATGGTGGCCGCCTCAATGCCATGAGCATGGGTGAGGAAGAGGCCCGGTCCCTGGGCATTCCGGTGCGTCAGGTGCGCCTTATGGTGATTTTTTTCTCCACCCTGATCAGCGCACTCACCGTGGTTATTGGCGGCATCATCGGCTGGGTGGGACTGATCATCCCCCATATCTGCCGCATGCTGGTGGGGCCGGACAACCGCTTGCTCCTGCCCGCAGCCGCGCTCACCGGCGCCATTTATCTGCTGGTGGTGGACAATGTCTCCCGGCTGCTCTTCACCTTTGAGATCCCCACCGGCATTGTGACCTCGCTTATTGGAATCCCATTTTTCGTACTGGTGCTGAAAAACGCACAAAGGGGGTGGCGATGAATACCTTATTGCAGGCCCTGGCTGTCCAGTTCGCCTATGGACACCGGCCCATTCTCAAGCATGTCAACCTGGATTTTCATGCGGGCGAGGTGGTGTCGTTGCTGGGCCCGAATGGCAGCGGCAAAACCACACTGTTGAAGATTCTGCTGGGGCTCCTCAAGCCGCAGAGCGGCATAGTCAATTTCGAGGGCAAAGTGATTGAAAGCTACAGCCGCAGCGAGCTGGCCAAGCGTATTGCCTATGTGCCGCAGACCCACCGGGAGGCCTTTGCCTATACCGTGGAGGAGGTGGTGCTCATGGGACGCATGCCCTATCACGGCATGTTCTCCAACTATACGAAAGAGGACCGCGACATTGCCACCGCTGCCATGGAGCGGCTGCGCATCGGACATCTCAGGCACCGGGCCTACACCGAGGTGAGCGGCGGGGAGCGGCAGCTCGCGCTCATTGCCCGTGCGGTGGCGCAGGGGGCGGGTGTGTTTGTCATGGATGAACCGGTGAACGGCCTGGATTACGGCAATCAGATGCGGCTCTTGAGTGATATCAACAGGCTGGCGGAAGAAGGATTCACCTTCATCATGACCACCCATTTTCCCGATCACGCCCTGATGACCGCCAACCGGGTCATCCTCTTTCAAAACGGCGTGGTCATCAACGATGGTCCGCCCGCGACCATGATTAACCAGGACAGTCTGCGGCAGCTCTACGGCATTGAGGTGCAGGTCGCGGCTGTGCCCGGAACCAACGGCACCAGCCGGGTCTGCATTCCGGCCTGGGCCTTATGAGAAACAGGTATGGAACATTTACATCATTTTGTTGATTACGGCGTGCTGGGGCTGCTGCTTCTGATGAGCGTGGTGGCCCTGGCCCTGACTTTTGAACGCTATTTTGTGTACCGGTCCACCCGCGTGGACGACTTTGCCGACCGTAAGGCACTGGAGATCGCTCTCACCAGCAAGCTACACCTCATTGCCACCATTGGTGCCAATGCACCCTATATCGGTCTGCTGGGCACGGTGACAGGTATCATGCTCACCTTCTACGACATCGGCACCGGCGGCTTTGACACCACCAAGATTATGACCGGCTTGGCCATGGCGCTTAAGGCCACGGCCATGGGGCTTTTGGTGGCCATTCCCGCGGTGACCTTCTATAACCTGCTGCTGCGCCGCTGCAAGGTGCTGCTTATGACCTGGGACATACATCATGGACGAGAAGAGCTTTGATTATCTCAATGTGATTCCCCTGGTGGATGTGATGCTGGTGCTGCTCACCATTGTTCTCACCACATCCACCTTTATCGCCACCGGCGGCATCAAGGTGGAGCTGCCCAAGGTCGAGGCGGTGCAGCAGGATATGGATACACATCCCAAAACTGTGGTGATTGACAAGGATGGCCGTATCTGGCTGGATGGCGCGCAGCTCAGTCTGGATGGACTGTGTGCGTCTCTCACCGACCTCGACCGTAAGACCCCCATTCTGGTGCGTGCCGACAAGGGACTCGCTCTGCAGGGATTCGTGGATGTGTTCTCTGCGGTGAAACATCTGGGCTTCACCCAGCTCAGTCTACAGACCGAGCAGGAACCATGAGCGCGCAGAACCGGGCGACCAGCCTTTCTCTGGTCTGTCATCTGCTGATGATCGCGCTGCTGCTTGGCATGGGCCGGCTGCTGGACAACATGCCGCAACAACCGATGCTGATTGATCTTTCCTTGAGTCTTTCCGAAGCCATGGCCGGTGAACCGAATCAAGTCCCTGGGGCGTCGCCCGCGGACAGTCAGGCTGCCGCTCCTCAGCCTGCTCCACAGGCGACGCCCACTCCCCCGCCAGAGCCGGAACCAGAGGTGCAGCCGGAACCGCAGCCCGAACCCAAGGCGATGCATGTTGTCAAACCCAAGCCGAAGAAGCGTAAACCTGCCAAGATGCGCCGGCAGCCGCCCAAACCGAGGGTGACCCGCAAAGAGCCCCCGGTCCAGCAGCCTGCCCAGACTCCGGCAGCGGCTGCTACCAGGACAAGCGAAGGTACGGGGCAGGCTGCGGCTCCCTCCAGCCAGAATGCAGAAGGCCGGAGCGGGCATCCGGGCGAAGGGCAGCCCGGCAGCGGGTCCAAAATACGTTATGATTTCAGTTATGTTCGCCAGAGGATTATGCACAATCTGCATTTTCCTGAAGAAGCCCGCCGTGAGGGTTTAACCGGCACCATTGTCGTCGCCTTTGACCTCCTGGCCAATGGCGATGTGGGCAATATTGCGGTGCTTACAAGTTCGGGGCACGCTATTCTTGATGAAACCGTTTCCTCGACCATCCGGCGCGTTGCTCCTTTCCCCAGGCCGCCGATTCCCGTGCGGCTCAAATTACCTATTGTGTTTCATCTGAAGTAAGGCCCTGGGAGGGAAGAGGCCGGGAGGCGTCGGGAGGGCGCCACCCGGATTTTATTGCCCGTGAGGGCTTACTGGGGTAGGGTGAATAACATGATTTTTTGGTCCTTTTTCCTGTGGACACAATGTGTCCCGCCAGTGAGCAGCCTCCCGCAATGAACGATCAGCGCAACCGCAACACCAAGGGACAGCCTATCCTTGTCGCCGCCCTGCTTGACAGGGTGTACCACCAGCGCGCATGGACCAGGCAGTGGCGCCTGTGGCAACTGACCCGTGACTGGCCCTCCATTGTCGGTCAGGAAATCGGCCGCCTCACCACACCCGCCTTTTTCCGGCAGGACACCCTGTGGATCTTTGTGCCTGATTCCACCTGGATGCATCATTTCCAGTTCATGAAACCGGACCTTATGGCCCGCATCAATAAAACGCTTGACCAGGAACCCATAACCGATCTCCGCTGGCGTCTGCAGCCCGAACTGCCCTCTATCCCAAAACCGCCGGTACACGTGGCCAGACCGGTCAATCCCGCTCAGGAAAAGGCCTTTTTCGAGATGACCAAAACCATTGCCAACGAGGAATGCCGTCAGGCGTTGCGTCGGCTCTGGCATTCCATGGCCGGTTTAGGCGATTGATTGCTTTTTTTGCGCTTTGCCGGTAAATCGGCTATGATGCGTGCTGTTGTTTTCTCTGCGTCAATCCCTTTGCAATCCCCCTGATTCAGACCCGGGCCTCGCTCTTGGTATCCGGATGCATGCTGAAATTCCGGTGGACTGGATGCGACAGCGTGGGACATACGGCACTGAAAACGAGGATATTTTTTCATTTGTCGCTGTTGTTACACCCTTTTTTGAAAAACGAGCATGAAACTTCTTGAACTGATCGGCAATACACCCCTGGTCGAACTGAGCCGGCTCAATCCTTTGCCTGAGCAGGTGCAGCTGTTATGCAAACTTGAATCACGCAATCCCGGCGGTTCCATCAAGGACCGGGCGGCTCTGTCCATGATAGAGGCCGGGGAAAAAAGCGGCGAACTGACCCCTGAAAAGATTGTCCTTGAGGCCACCAGCGGCAATACCGGCATTGGCATGGCCATGGTCTGCGCAGCCAAGAAATACCATTGTCAGTTGATTATGCCCGAATCGGCCTCTATCGAGCGCCGCATCATCATGCAGGCCTACGGCGCGGATATCATCCTCACTCCGGCGCATCGGGCAACAGATGGCGCCATTGAAAAGGCCTACGCGCTTGCCCGCGAGTATCCGGACCGCTATTTTCTTGCCGATCAGTACAACAATCCCGCCAACTGGCAGGCGCATTACAAATCCACCGCGCCGGAGATCTGGGAACAGACCGGCGGCAAAGTTACCGATATCATCGCCACCCTGGGCACCTCGGGCACGGCCATGGGGCTGGCTCACTGGTTCCGTGACCATCATCCGGAGGTGCGGGTGATTGCGGTGGAGCCTTCCATGGGCCACAAGATTCAGGGCCTGAAAAATATGAAGGAGTCGTATAAGCCGGGTATTTTTGATAAATCTCTACCCTATGCCGTTGTCGGCATCAAGGATGAGAATGCCTTCGGCACCGCGCGCAGGCTGGCCGCGGAAGAGGGTATTTTCGCCGGCATGAGCGGCGGCGCGGCCACGTATGTGGGGATCGAGCGCGCCCGTGAGATCAGAGAGGGGTGTGTGGTGGTGATTCTGCCCGATGGCGGCGAACGCTATCTGAGCACCTCGCTTTTCAAGAAACGCGAGCCCGGACGGGCCACGGCCTCGCAGCTGAAACTGTTCAACACCATGACCCGCCAGAAACAGGTGTTCCAGCCCATCCACGAGGGGCGTGTCACCCTGTATGCCTGCGGGCCTACGGCGGCCGAGTCGCCCAACATCGCCCACTGCCGCCGCCTGATCGTGGCGGATTTGATCAACCGCTATCTGATCAACCGCGGCTATGCGGTTGATCTGTATATGAACTTCACCG
Organism: Desulfobulbus sp.; assembly: GCA_036746815.1. Classification (GTDB taxonomy): domain Bacteria; phylum Desulfobacterota; class Desulfobulbia; order Desulfobulbales; family Desulfobulbaceae; genus Desulfobulbus. The sequence continues at coordinate 1,737 of DAIODL010000029.1, read as the reverse complement.
ACCTGGACGACAACACCATCAGCGGTGCCGTTGGGGCGGGCGAAGAGCTGGCCGATTTCACGGGAAAATATATCGCGGAATTCAAAAAGGCCATCGAAGAGCTGCAGGTAATCAAGGCCAAGGGATACCCGCTGGCCTCCGAGCATGTGCAGGATATGATTGATATCGCCCATGCCCTGATACACAAAGGGTATGCCTACGAAAAACTGGGCTCCATTTATTTTGATATCTCCAAATTCAAACGCTATGGACGCCTCTCAGGTATTGACTTGAGTAAGATCAAAATCGGGCAGACCGTGGACCTGGATAACTACGAGAAGGATAATCCCCGCGATTTCACCCTGCTCAAGCGTTCAACCCTGGCGGAGCTGAAGAAGGGGCTCTTTTTCGAGACCGACTGGGGCAATATGCGGCCGGGCTGGCATATTGAATGTTCGGCCATGTCCACCAAGTACCTGGGCGAGACCATTGATATTCACACCGCCAGCCAGGATCTGATGTTTCCGCATCATGAGAACGAAATCGCCATTGCCGAGGCGCTCACCGGCAAGCCGCTGGCCAATTACTGGGTGCATTCCGGCCAGCTTCTACGTGACGGGCGTAAAATGGCGGGCGATGCAGGTAATATTGTCACTCTGCAGGAGGTGCTTGACAAGGGGTACACCGGCCGCGAACTGCGCTTCATGCTCCTGAGCGTGCATTACCAGAAGCCCTTGCTTTTTTCCTACAAACGGCTGAATGCGGCCAAAACAGCACTCAAACGCATCGACGAGTTTATCCGCAAGGTACTGTGTCTGCCGGTGGGCATGCCGCACCACGAGGTGTCCACCTATGTTTCCGAACTGGACCACCGTTTTGTCGAGGCCATGAACGATGATTTGAACACTTCGGGCGCCATTGGCGCGCTGTTCAATTTCATCAAAAAAACCAACCCCGTGGTGCAGGCTCGCCAGCTGGACCGTGAGCAGAAAAACGAGGTGCTGGAAATCCTGGGCAAAGTGAACACCGTGCTTGGCGTGCTGCGCCTGGAATACTGCCCGCTCACCCCGGAAATTGATAAATTGATTCAGGAGCGGGAACGGGCCCGCCAGCACAAGGACTGGAAAGTGGCGGATTCAGTACGCGAGGAACTGCTGCGTCAGGGAGTCACGGTGCACGATACCGGAGCCGGACCTGTGTGGGAACGGCGGGAGGAAGAATAGCAGGTTTGTGCCCGATCTCGCACGCCTGCCTCTGCATGGCGGGGTATACCTGTTGCGTTTTTTGCTCGATCCCGGTACATTCCGCCGCGAAAAATCACCTGCGCCAGTAGCTCAGCTGGATAGAGCAACGGCCTTCTAAGCCGTGGGTCGGGGGTTCGACTCCCTCCTGGCGCGCCAAAATATTCGTAATTTCAAAGCCTCCCTGGACATAGTTCCAGGGGGGCTTTCCTGTTTAAAACCCCCTTGATTGGTTGGGTAAAACGAAAGGCCCTCCTGGACTAGACATTCAGGAGGGCCTTTTTGTTTTACGGCGTCGGTGACCGCTGATCGGCGGCACCGGCAAAGAATCACTCAGCCAGGGGGCTCCCATGCGCTGAAAAAGCAGGCTGTAGAAAACAGAAAGGCTTCAGTGTTCCCGCACTGAAGCCCTCCGCGAAGTCTTCGACTTCTGTACTGCTTGTTGGACAACCAACAATGACGAGTACAGAATACCTGAAAAAAAAGGGTAAGTCAAGAAGTTAGAGGAGTTTTTTGT
>DAIODL010000028.1:0-13936 GCA_036746815.1 Desulfobulbus sp. | reverse complement strand
GCGGAAATTTCCAGGCATCTTGTCTCGAGTTGGTTCAGTCGTTGGCATGATCACTTGTTCAAAATAGATGGTTCGTCAGGAGGAGCAGGGGAGACCTATTATGGAGTCTCCCCGTGTAAACCGTAAATACAAAATTTTACCATCTTGCATCTTCTCATATCAAGGAGAGAATCCAGGGGTGATTCGTGTAGCCTATGGTAACCAAAGGATTTTCTCGCATATTGCGGCTGTTGAGCATCCCCTCTGCCCTTACTCACATCCATCTCCTTCTGCTGGCTACAGGTAGAGAAGAAGATGAAAACCTAGAAATTTTGCGAGTTGTTGGGCTGCCCGGTTTTTCTTACATAAAAACGCAGCAGCAAAGAAACGGAGCTGTCGTGGCTGTGGAAGTTTGTGTTTTGGGCAGTCCTACATTCGAGCGCTCCTCGCAATATGCTTCTTGATAGTTGGGTCGTGATGAGCGGCCAGGGAGAAATTTCATGGACAACGTGTATGACATTGTAATCGTCGGAGCCGGGCCAGCCGGAATGACTGCCGCCATTTATGCCATTCGGGCGAATATGAAAGTGTTGATGCTGGATAAGCTTTCCCCTGGCGGAGCGATCATCAACACCAATGAGGTGGAAAACTACACCGGTGCCGGCAAACTCAGCGGGGCTGAGCTGGCCATCAAGATGTTTGAGCACACGCAGGAACTGGGCGTGGAGTTTGATTACAGAACCGTGCTTGATATCAAAGATGAGGGAGAATGGAAGACCATCACCTGTGAAGAGGATAACGCTGTTTATAAGGCCCGCGCGGTTATTCTCGCCACCGGTACGGTTCCGCGCCGCCTTGGTGTGACCGGAGAGGAACAGTGGGCAGGCTCCGGTATCAGCTGGTGTGCGATCTGTGATGGCGCCCAGTATCGCGGCAAGGAAGTGGTTGTTATTGGCGGCGGCAACTCAGCGGTCGAGGAGTCGATTTATCTTGCAGGCATCTGTACCAAACTGACCGTGGTCACCCTGTTTGATCTTACCGCCGATCCCAAGGCCTGTGACCAGCTGCGGAACATGAAGAATGTTACCGTGTATCCGTACCAGGATATTCTGGAGTTTACAGGAACCGACCGGCTGACCGGCGTGCGTTTCAAATCCACCAGGGAAGATGCGACAGAGCGGACCGTCGCCTGTGATGGCGTGTTTGAATATATCGGATTTAAGGCATCCAGTCAGGCCTTTGAAAAATTAGGTATTGTTGATCGCACCGGCTGTATCAAGGCTGATGCACGCATGTGCACCAGTGTACCGGGAATATTTGGTGCAGGAGACATCACTGTGAAACATTTGCGGCAAATTATTACCGCATGCTCTGATGGCGCGGTGGCTGCCAATAGTGCAGCTGCCTACGTCGAGTCGCTTAAACAATGAGAGGATAGGATATTTCCAATGATAACTGAGATAACTGAAAAGGATTACGAGACACTCGATCCTGCACCGGCAAAGCTGATCGAGTTCTACTCCAAGACCTGTGGCCCATGTAAGATGCTGTCCTTCGTGTTGAAGGATATCAGCAAAAATAAACCAGAGTTCCCCATTTACATCATTGATTTTGACGAAAATAGAGAGCTCAAGGAGCAGCTGGGGGTCAAAGGATTCCCGACCATGCTCTTTTACAAGGACGGCAAGGAAGTGAGCCGCCTGGAAGGATTGAAGCAGAAACCAGCCATTATTAAAGCTATCGAAGCCATTATGTAACGTGGTGCACAGGAGCAGAATATGAGCAATAAAGTACGCTATATCAGTCAGGAACATCTGATTACCCGTCAAAATCAGGCAGAGGAGCAATTCCTCGCCGAGTTTGAGTCAGCAAAACCCATCTTTGCAGCACCCCAGGTGGTGCTCAATCCTTATATCATCAACCCCCTTTGCGCCGTGGTGTTGTTCAACACGGATGATAAGGTTTCCCCCACCCTGACGGTACATGGCAAACGGTTTGAACGTGAGAATTTGACGCACACCTTTCCCGCAGCCACCAAACATGTGCTGCCGGTGCTGGGGTTGTATGAGGACTTTGCTAACAAGGTCACCTTTCCCTGCCGGACGGTCGCAGCACCGATGTGACTATACAGACAGGAAAACTGCCATCAGAGGTCTGCCGGTGCCTCAATGTGCAGGCAACTCTTGATTATCTGGGCGATAACATCATGTTTCTTTCCCCGGCCGGGAAGAACCTGCCCACCGCCTACGACTACAAAGGCGACATCCGCTGGTTGTTGACCGAGAACACCATGTTTGACATCAAGCGCATGCGCAACGGGAACATCGTGACCGGTTCCAGCCGTTTCTGCCATATGCCATATAACTGCACAGGGCTCGTGGAAATCAACCTGCTTGGTAAAGTGTATAAGGAATTTCGCATGCCAGGTAACTACCATCACGACCATTTCGAAATGGAAGATGGCAATCTGCTCGCTCTGACACAGGATTTTACCCGTGAAACGGTTGAGGATATGTGCGTTCTGATGGACCGAAATACAGGAAAAATCCTCAAAACCTGGGATTACCGGAAAGTGCTGCCCACCAATGTTGGGGGTTCAGGTTCGCAGGATGCGCATGACTGGTTCCACAACAATGCCGTCTGGTATGATAAACGGACCAACTCACTGACCTTTTCCGGTCGTCATCAGGATGCCGTCATCAATCTTGACTATGAGACCGGAGATCTCAACTGGATTATTGGTGACCCTGATACCTGGCCCAAGGAGATGGTGGATAAGTACTTCTTCAAACCTGTGGGTGATCTGTCAAAATTTGACTGGCAGTATGAACAGCATGGTTGTCTGATGTGCCCCAATGGCGACATCATGTGTTTTGATAACGGCCAATATCGTTCTAAAATCAAAGAAAAATATATCGATAATAAAGATAATTTTTCCCGTGGCGTCCGCTACCGCATCGATACCAACAAGATGGAGATTGAGCAGGTCTGGCAGTATGGCAAGGAACGTGGCCAGGAATTTTTTTCTGCCTATATCTCCAATGTCGAGTTCTACGGTGAGGGACATTATATGATCCATTCCGGCGGTATCGGCCGGGAAGATGGCTATGCCTCCAAATCTCTGGGCGCTTTCCTTGATATGAGCGATCCACGGGTTGAGCTGCGCTCCATCACCGTTGAGCAGAAGGATGGCGTGGTGCTGTATGAACTGGAGACGGAAGGTAACTTCTACCGTGCTGAGAAACTGCCCCTGTATCACAATGGCGAGAACCTGGTACTTGGTGATGGCAAACTGGTCGGCAGCCTGGAAGTGACCGAGGAATTCGATACGGTACCTGATGTTGAAGAGGTTCCTGAGCTACCTTCGAGTTTTCACGAGATTTTTATCGAGGAAGACGAGGACCGGTACATTTTCCATGGCAAGTTTGAGAAGGGAACGCTCGTTATGCTCTGTATGGAGAAAGAGGGTGGCGAGAGTCATAACTACTTTGTCAATACGGCAGCCTCCTTTCATCTGGCCATGTGTTCAGGCGCTTTTCTTGAGAAAGATGACCGTGTAATCAAGATGCATATCAGTAAACTCGGACTGCATGGTGCCTTTACCCTTAAGATTATCGTTAATGAGAAGAAGTATCAAACAGGTGTGACTATTTATTGCCCTTGATAGGAGAAAACGGGACAGGCATTTATTGTTCCATTTACTTTTCATTTTGTGCATGAAAGAGGAAGATATGCTTGGTAATGCCGACGGGAGTGATCCCGTCGGCATTTTTTTGTTGGGAGAGCTGTATAAAAAAAGCTGAAAATCCTGCCTCATTACAAAGAATTTATCCGTTTTCCCCCGCGACAAAGTCCAAAACCTAGGAAGTTTGCGAGTTGTTCAAAATCCCTGATTTTTTAAAATTCCAGTCAATAGAGGACAAGAGTTTTTGTTCTCGCAACGTACGCAAAATCAGGCATGGAATGGGTGATGCCCGCATCGGTTGTTGAATTTTCATATCAGGAGAGATGAACCATCATGCAGCACGAATTAAATGATCCAACACCCTGTATACTTGATATAGGGAAACAGACGGGCAGATTTAAGAATAACTACTTTGATGGTATACTTGTCCGGGGCATTCATGAAATGCTTTTTTTCATTATCATGGCTGCGTATTTCTTTGAGCAGTTTGATAACTGGAACTTTGGTTTTATTGCCCCGGCCTTGTCCCAATCATGGAAATTGGGAGCAAAAGATATCGCCCATATCATGTTCTGGTATTTTATCGGTATGACTTCCGGTGGTTTCCTGGGCGGCGTAATTTCAGATTTTATTGGCAGACGTAAAACCTTCCTCATCGCCATTTCGATCTTTTCTATCTCCTCAGTGGTCACCGGCTTTACCGACAGCATCGTCGTGCTCACCATTTTCCGTGCGCTCACCGGTTTTGGTGTATTCTGCATGATGGTCACGTCCCAGGCCTACATCGCGGAAATGGCGCCGTGCAGCAGCCGTGGCAAGTGGCAGGGTAAGGTTGCGGCCATTGGTTTCTGCGCTGTTCCCGTGGTTGCCTTTATCTGCCGGCTGGTTATTCCCTTGTCTCCCGACGCCTGGCGGTACATCTTTTATGCAGGTGGTCTGGGAATTGTTCCCTTCCTCCTGGGACTCAAATATTTGAAGGAATCACCGCGGTGGCTGGTTGCCCATGGTCGTATCGACGAGGCGGAAAAGATCATCACCTATTTGACCGGTCATGATATTGATCTGTCTGACGCGGCCAAGAATGTGCCACCCCGGGTTGCGGTAATGGATGTCCTGGTCGGTATGTTTACCCGCCGTTATATCGGTCGTACCCTGGTGCTGATAGCCGTTTTTATCTGTACTGTACCGGCAGGCTTTCTTGTCACCAACTGGACCCCGCAGCTGTTGAAAATGCTGGGATTCACGGTGAAAGAGACCTTGACCGCCATGACCATCATCAGCATCACGGTACCCATTGGCTGTTATATCAGCTCCCTAACTTCGGACAAAGGTGGGAGAAAATGGCCGATATTCATTTTCGCCTTTGGATGCGCTGTTTCTTCATTGTTCTTTGGCGCTGTGAAAGGATTGATGCTGTTGACTGTGGCTGGCTCTTTGGTCACCATGTTTAACATGGCGATGGGATTTACTCTGTTCTCCTATACCGCTGAATCGTATCCAACCCGTATGCGGAATACAGCAACCGGTTTTCATAATGGCTTGGGCCGTCTTGCCGTTTCTGGTTCTCAATTTTTTATTCCCATGATTTTTCATGATTATGGATTCAGCGGAATATTCATTTCTGTTGCTATTCTCTATTTCCTCCCGCTCATTCCTCTTGCCCTTTGGGGAAGACGTACCAGTGGAAAAAGCTTGGAAGAAATTGAATAAGCTGCAGCAGTAGTTGTTCAGGAAGAGTGCAGGGGAAGCGCATGGGTTCCCCCTGCATTGTTTTTTGGAATCGGGCGGTGTTTATTATTTACTTCGTTCGATTTTCCTGCCATTTCCCCCATCATTCTCTGTAACTTCTTTGGTGAGTCTTTAACCGCTCTCCGGTGTTTTCAACGAGTCCCACCATAAGTAGTGCCGATTTTCTGCTCATTTTCGCCATCGTTAATGGGGCAAATTTCAGCAAAGCGGGCGAGATTGGCAGCAGCAGGGTACTGGCAGGTCTGGGAGTGCTGTCCTGCCTTTTCGCGTTGGGTACCCTGGTGTGGCATACTGTGAAAACTTCGCCCGCACAGATTTGGGTGCTGTTTGTCATGGTGAGCATCGCCTGTGGTGTGGAATTCCTCTACATCACAGTGTTACGGGAAGAGTCGCGATTGGAGCGGGTGCATATTCCGGAGGAATAAGGTGGAGAAAAAAAGGGCAGGCGCTGAAAAGCAGGGGCCGGTGGAGCATTGCTCCTGCCGGCCCTCACTTTTTTGCAGGATCCCTGTCAACAATCAGGGATCCCTGGAACTGAAAGAAGATCTTAAATGGCGGACTCCCCGTTTTCGCCGGTTCTGATGCGCAAGACATCCTCAACGGAGGAAATGAAGATCTTGCCGTCACCGATTTTACCTGTCTTGGCCGTTTCAACAATGGTGGAGACCACTTTGCTGGCTATATCGTCCGGGACAACAGTCTCAATTTTTATCTTGGGAACAAAGGAAACCTCGTATTCAGCCCCGCGGTACATTTCCACATGCCCTTTCTGGCGGCCATAACCTTTGACGTCCGAGACGGTCATTCCTTGAATTCCCATTGCGTCCAGGGCCTCACGCACAGCATCCAGCTTGAACGGTTTAATGATTGCTTCAATCTTTTTCATTACCTGGCCTCATTAACTGTGAGATTTATTGAGAGGAAATTCAGGATAGGCGGTCACTGCCACTTCAGACTGATCAAGTCCTTCAATCTCAACTTCCTGCGACACACGCAGACCAATAACTGCATCCAGGACTTTGAAAAGGATAAACGAAATGATGAATACGTAGATGATATTGGTCGCCGTGCCGATGCATTGGGCGAGGAACTGGGATGGATCGCCGTAGAATAGCCCCTTCACGCCGCCGGCAATGCCGTTGTAGCCGTCACCATAGGTGCCGTCGGCAAACAGTCCCAGGGAGAGGACGCCCCAGGCACCATTGACGCCATGGACGGAAACCGCACCAACCGGGTCATCGATTTTCAGCTTCTGGTCAATAAACGGTACCGCCAGGCAAACCAGAATACCGGCAATAAGACCGATGAGCACTGCAGAGGGGGCCGTGACAAAGGCACACGGCGCGGTAATGGCTACAAGGCCTGCGAGCATACCGTTACAGATCATACTGATATCCGGCTTGCCATAGCGCATCCACATATAAAGCATGGAGGAGAAGGCACCACCAGCCGAGGCCAGCATGGTGTTGGTGGCCACCACGCCGATACGCAGATCCGTACCGGCAAGCGAGGAGCCGGCGTTGAAACCGAACCAGCCGAAGGCCAGAATAAAGGTACCGACAACGGCCATGGGAATGTGATGTCCGGGGATAGCCCGAGCCTTGCCATCTTTATACTTGCCATACCGTGGGCCAATGACAATGGCCCCGGCCAGTGCGCAGACGCCGCCGACCATATGCACAACAGAAGAACCGGCATAGTCCACATGGCCGTGGCCCAGGGCGAAGTTTTTGCCCAGCTGCGACAACCAGCCGCCGCCCCAGACCCAGTTGGCGTAAATGGGATAGATCACGCCACCGATAAAGAAGGCATAGATGACAAAGGATTTGAAATTCCAGCGTTCCGCCATGGAACCGGTGGGGATGGTGGCCGTGGTATCCATGAACACCATCTGGAACAGGAACAGGACAAAAATGGAGGCATCATAGGCATCTCCGGTCAGGAAGAAACCCTTGGTGCCGAACAGGCCGAAATCCTTGCCAAACAGATGCACTACAAATTCGCCGTTCAGGAGTCCGGTCCCGCCTGCCAGGGGACCAGCCCCCACGCCGCCCATCTGCAGGGCAAAGCCGCAGATCCAGTAGCCCAGTAGCCCCAGTCCATAAACCATGAAGTTCATGGCCATGGTGTGACCCGCATTTTTCGCCTGGGTAAAACCGGTTTCCACCATGGCAAAACCCGCCTGCATGAACATAACCAGAAAGCCCGCGATCAGGGTCCATACAAAGTTGATGGAAATACGCATATGGCCTACGGAGTCGGCCAGCTTCAAGGCCAAGGGTTCTTTGTCACCCAGTTTGGTCAATTCATCAGAGGTTGGAGCACCAGCACTGGAGCCCACCACATCAGCCAAACCACCGGTATGGACACCCGATGGGTCAGGTGTCAGAGTGGGTGTTGCCGCAGCTGCGGCCGGGGCGGCCGGAGCCGGATTGTCGGCCATGGCCTGGCCGACACCTACCGCCACCAGCAAGGCGAGCAGTGAGGCAAGGATGCATGTTTTGTGAAGAAAAAACTTCATTGAAAACCTCCTTTTGTGAATGAGTGAATAAAAATGATGAGTTTGATAAATCCTTGCGGGGCAAAGTTTCGCTCGTTTGCCGCACGTGGATGTTGCACGTTTTTTATAAGAAGATACCTGTCTGGGGACCGTATCTGTCCATTCATCTTTGCGACGTATAACTGGGCCGATAGGTTCCGGTTATTGAGGAGCGGCTAAGCTCCAGACACTTATAGTGCGCGCAGGGATTCTTGGTTTGCGCATACGTAAAGGCAATATTCAGGCCACCGACCTTTATTTATGAGGAAATTTTTTTGCGTCTTTTTTTTTGCGGAAAATTAAAGAGAAAAAGATGGGTATTTCTGGGGGCGATGTGTGGCGGGTGCAAGTACTTTGGTTGTCTGTTTGCTGGTGAACAGGAAAAGCAGACGTTTTAAGAGCAGAATTAGAAACATTATTGAAAAAATAAAATATTATTTTGATGCATTGTTGGGTGAAGTGTTGCTTGTTGAAGAGTTTATTTTATATAATAACTTTTTTAAGTATAATAAAATGGAGTAAAAGTTCGACGAATTTTTCTTTGTTGATTTTTTTGATAAAAAATTGATGGCACTATTGGTTGAATGTCGAAGCGCATTGGCACTATCAATAGTATGTCAAAAAAGAATATAAATTTTATACGTATTTGTTTTATGAATAAAGTTATTTGTATAAAATTTTACATAGGGAATTTTTATTTTTTTAATCAATTTTCATAAATTACAAACGTGTATTCTTTTTGTTATAGTAAACACAATTTTGCTATTTACATTGATTAGATTATTGGCGGATGTGCAATTTTGTGTGCGATAATGGGTTTGTTCGAAAGTGTTTTTCAGGGAATAAAACCACAATAGAGCAGTTCTATTCTCTGAACGGGTTATTCAAGATAGGGGGGAAGGAGCAGGCCGCCCTGTGACTGCAATCTGTTGGGTCCCGCAGATAAATGCAGCGGGCTCTGATCTCCCAGATTGCGTTGATAAATGTGGTTGTAGGTACCGATTGTGTGCAGCACTTTTTTCTGCCAATCCCGGGCAAGATCAAGTTCCCGTACCGGCATGGCATCCGCGCCACCTGTATACCATGCACTTGCAGACCGGTCTCCATTCATGAGCGTGGCAACAGTCCACGCAGCAACAGCGGCAAGCCGACCGTTCTGCATACGGGTTGTTAGTATAAGGGGAAACTCGGATATGGTATCGGGCAGCAGCTGGTTAGCAGGTGCCTTGAGGCGCGGATCAAAACCATAGCGGGCAAGAGAGGGTAATTCTCCGGCCATGGCATGACAGTTTTGAACCTGATAGGTGTCCTGCATCTCGCCATCCTCGGAAAAGGCCCTGTGAGCCCAGCGCAGATGCTCCTGTCCGGTCAACCGCGCTTCCAGGCCCCGCTCGGCGCTGCTGCCAATCATGTAGCAGATGCTTTCACCGTTAAGAGCCCTGAGGCTTTTGATGGGGGATGTGTCCGGCACCAGAATGCCATTAGCCAGAAAATACACAGGGGGACCGGGCAGCACCTGGCCGCTCAAATTATGTTCCGCGATTTCCGATCCCGTGAGGAAGGCGATGTCGTCTTCTCTGCCTGCGCGGTCAAACTCAGCATCACTTTCATACCCATGGAATTCGATGTGATCTGTCCCCAGGGCTACGGCCACCGCACGGCAGATATCCACTTCCAGGCCTTGCCAGCTTCCATCTGCACCTGGTTCAGCCAGTCCTGGCCGGGAAACACCCCCACAACGCACAATCCTGTTTTCTGTAGTCGTTGGCTGGGCAGTGATGTGCGCCTGCGCAACCATAGAGCCGGTAAACGCCAATACCAGGCAGAGCAGAGAGAAAACTACCAGCCGCCATGGATGGCGGCTGGTCAAAAATAAGTAAACAAGGTGTTTGGTGCGCATCAATTCGCCTTTTTATAGGTGCTGGGCAGGGGGTTAAACGCCTGCGGAATGACATTGGCGATGCCCTGGCGCACATTCTCAGGCACAATGCCAATCGATCTGCAGCCGTGGCTGCCGTAATGCGGCAGGTTGTTGACCACATCATCCGGGATTATAGCAAAGGAGCCGGGCAAGGGCGGCACCTTGCCCGCAAGCCGTGCCGGATCAAAGCCAGAGAGCAGGCTTGAGGAGATCGCCGTGTCGATGTCACGCGGGCCAAGATACTTCTGGTGGAATCCTTCCGGCCCGTAGCTGTTGAATTTGGGGCTGTCACCGGCGGCCAGCGCCTCGGCCTCGTCAGGCAGAGTGGCCAGCGGTGGCAGGTTGAACAGATAGTTGATGGTTTCGATCACGGCATTGTGATCGCCTTCTACATGCGATACCGCATGCGTCCGCGAGTAGGGGGAGATGAGCAACAGCGGCACGCGGATGCCGCGCGACAGGGGCAGCTTGTTCGGCCCATAGGCGAGGATGCGCGGTGGAACGTGGTCGTAGAAACCATCGGACTCGTCATAGGTAATGATGATGGCGCAGTGTTCCCATATCTCCTTATTGCCTGCAACGGCATTGATCACCCGCGCGGCCATGGCCTCGCTCAACTGCCGGTCGGTGTAGCCTGGATGATCGTCATCGCCCATCTTTGAAGCATTGATGGCCGCCACTTCATCCGCAGGCGTGTTGGGATTGGTGATCGCCGGTTTCAGGCCAGCTTGGTTGGTATAGCCGCCGCGGATATAAAACACGCCACCATCGGGCAGTGTTTTGTTTTTGATATCATTAAAAAAGTCGCCCAGCCCGCGCAGATGTTTGCTCACCTCAGGGGTATTGGCGATGTAGCCGAAATACTGGGCGCCATTATGGTGGGTCACGTAGCTGTTGTGCGAGGCAACGCCGTCTTTGTCCGTAGCTTCCAGATCATACCCCTCCTGATACCAGCGCCAGTTGACCGGCTCCGTATGCTTGCCTTCTATATAGGGGATATCTTTCTGGATGTCTGCCAGGTCAAAGCCTGGGTTGCGGTTGCCGCTCAACTCTTTCTTTATATCTTTGCCCATAAAGGTCAGCGGCTGGCTGGCAAAGGTCAGGTTGGTGGCGATGTTGTTATCCTTATAATTTTCTTTGGGGCTGTCCGGTTGTCTGCCTTCCATGGTTGTATCGTACTGAGAGCCATAGAAAGGCTGCGGATCGTTGACCAGCGGCACCGGCTGGGTGGTGCCGGAATGCGTACCCATCGTGTACTGCTGCCCCTCAGAGCCGTGCTTGACCCACTGGCTTTCCCCTGCCTGACCCGCCAGCATGGCGATGGCATTGGGGGTTGAAGGGGTATCTTCCGTGGCGAAGATGTTGTCAAAAATGGTGAACCGGCTTGCCCACTGCCAGAAAAAGGGAATGGTGTCGCAGTCAATGTGTGACATCACCAGACGCGCAAACTGCTTACCCTCGGCGATATTGGCTGCTCCACCTTTCTTGGCGAAACGGGTGTATTCGTCCTCCGCGAATTTATCCATCCGGGCAATACCATCAACCACGTTGATTTTTTTGGCCAGTCCTGGATGGGAATGGTCTACGCTGTCCGTCACGCTTGCGTTCTGCTCCGGCCCAATGCGGAAGGGCTGTACCGTAACTGTGAGTCCGGTGTCATCAGTATACGTCTGGTTGAACCCGGGGGTGTCTTTTGCGGCGCGGGGCTTGCTGCCATCGGAGTAAAGGCCGTTGACGCCGGGAAATGTACCGAATTCATTATCAAAGGAGTGGTTTTCATTAAAAATGATGAATACGTATTTGACCTTCTGGCGGAGGAGTTTGACCATTTCCTCCTTGGAAAGTTGGGGCTCGCTCGCTGCCATTACCATATAGGGGACAATGTCCGGGGTGACATTGGGCTGCTGGGTGATCATCCCTTTCGTCAGGTGACTGTGGTGTGCGGCCAGGGTCTCGGCACCATAAGCCAGGGTGAGCGGCGTTGATTGCATAAGGGCTGCAATCAGTACTGGAACAAGAGCTGTGTTGCGTATCCGCTTCATACGTATCCTCCAAAGGCAACAACATGTTTAATTTTTGAATTCCTTTCTGCAAAGGAATTCGTCTTTATCGCGCGGATGGAGGTGTAGCGCGCCATAAACAAGGTTTGATCACAATTCTGTTACAGGAATATTTGTCTGGCCTTGGGAAAATGTCCAGGCAGAATACAGATGTCGTGCCTCGTTATAAGTCCCTTGCGTCTACCGGTTCCGCCATCCGGGCTTGAATGAGTTGCGATGTATACTCTTTTCAGCCTTTATTTTGACAGATTCATTTTCGATATCACTTAATCCTTGGACCATACCAGCTCGGACTCACGCAGGACGAATTGGATAAAATGATGGGAGTAACGCAGGAGCATGTGTCCCGGTTATGTACGGGGAAGATTCCTGTCGGGAAAATTCATGTGGAGTTTATGAAGATGCTGGTTGCTCAAACGCAGGTGATGACCATCGAAGTGCAGGTCTGGGCAGACCAGGCCACCAAATTGCGTGACATGAGTAATTTCGCCCCGATTGTCATCCGTGGCTCCTCAATGATTTCAGGAAAAAATAGTGGTAAATTGTGAAAAATTTGTCTTCGCAAAACAAAACGGCCAGTTACAGAAAAACATCCCGTAACTGGCCGATTTTATTATGGTGCCGGAGGTCAGAATCGAACTGACATGGGGTTGCCCCCGCTGGATTTTGAGTCCAGTGCGTCTACCAGTTTCACCACTCCGGCGAAAATGTGGGGGAAATATTTACTTAACCGGCTTTTAACTGTCAAGGAGAATCCGGTTTGTCCCGGGTAACATGAAAGTCGCTATTGCCGGTGCATGGTGAAAGATGGTGGCAGTGGATACGATCTGGTTCCGTTTCCCCTGCCGCTTTTTTTCTTTCAGTGCTTCTTGGTGAGCCTTTGCTTGAGTTCCCGGCCTGCAGATGGTATGCAGAAAAAATTCATTTCTGCATCCCTTTTACGCGACTATTTGCATGCACTCTGCCGCACCTCATTTGCCACCACGCAACGCTGCCGTGGAAATTCTCTGTCTGTGGGCGACCACCCGCAGTACCGTTGATGTGCTGTTTCAAAGCACGGTGGAACGGGTGGCGGATATTGACCGTGGCCTGGTGAAAACCCTGGTGTTCGGGGTGTTGCGGCAAAAGGAATATCTGGATGGTATCCTCCGCCGTTTTTCCAAACATCCGTTGCGCAAGATGAAAGTACGTACCCTGATGACCCTGCGCATTGGCATTTTCCAGCTTCTTTTTCTGCAGCGCATCCCCGACGCGGCCGCGGTCAACACCACAATCAACACCTTGAAAGACGCGGAACAGCCGCCCTGGTTGATCGGTTTTGTTAACGGCGTATTGCGCAATGTGGCGCGCAATAAAAAAAATCTGCCCACGCCGGAGCAGGCGGCTGAGGCAAATCCGCCGGTATTGAATCATCCAGCCTGGCTGGTGGAGCGCTGGCGGAATGAATTTGGCGACACCAGGATGCGCGCCATCTGCGCCTGTAATAACGTGGAACCGCCCTTGACCCTCCGCGCTAACAGGTTGCGGGGCAGCAGACGTGAACTCTTGGAGATGTTTGAGAAATCCGCTGTCAAGGCAGCGCCTGGTTTCTTCAGTCCACAGGCGGTGATTGTGGAGCAGTATCCCGGCCCGGTGAGCGGATTACCTGGCTACGCGGAGGGACGTTTTCAGGTGCAGGACGAGGCCGCGCAGCTGGCCTCCCTGCTCATTGGGCCGCTGCCAGCGGGCGCCCGGGTGCTGGATGGCTGTGCGGGGCTGGGCGGCAAGACCTCACATCTGGTGGAGATGTTGCCCGCAGGGGGCATGGTGGTGGCTGTGGAACCGGAGAGCCGCCGCTACGGACTTCTGCGCGAAAATCTGCTGCGGCTCGGGCAGCGAGGGTCGGTGATTGCCGTACACTCGGATCTGCAATCCTTTGCCGCCACCCGGCCCGGCCCCTATGACGCCGTCTTCATCGACGCCCCCTGTTCCGGCACCGGCGTTATCCGTCGTCAGCCTGATAT
>DAIODL010000027.1:0-14040 GCA_036746815.1 Desulfobulbus sp. | reverse complement strand
TGGATGCAGCAACGCCAGAGGCGAGGTGGTTCCGGTCATACCGGCCGCGGCCGCATGTCCATGAACCTGTCCGATCAGGTGCGCGACCGAGGTGTGCAGAAAACCAAGCCAGGTATCGGGAAACAGACCAATCCATAGCACCAGCACCACCATGGGCACCAGGGTGAGGATTTCCCGCAGGTCGAGTTGTGCCAGCCCGCGCATACCGTCTTTAATTTCATTGAAGAAAACCCGTTGATACAGCCACAGCATGTACCAGGCGCCAAAAATCAGGCCCGTGGCAGCAAGCACGGTGACCAGCGGCCGATATTCAAAGCTGCCCAGCAGAATCAGAAACTCGCCGATAAAGCCGTTGGTACCAGGTAACCCGATGGCAGCCAGGGTGAAAAAGAGAAAAAAACCGGCAAACACCGGCATGGTTGAGGCCAGGCCGCCATACACCGCGATCTCACGGGTATGGGTGCGCTCGTAAATCATGCCCACACACAGGAACAGGGCGCCGGTGACCACACCATGGTTGACCATCTGCAGGATGCCGCCTTCCAGACCATGCAGGTTCAGCGCAAACAAACCCAGGGTGACAAACCCCATGTGACTCACCGAACTATATGCAATCAGCCGTTTGAGATCCTTCTGTGCCAGACAGATAACAGCGCCGTAGACAATGGCGATCACCGAGAGAACGATCATGGGCATCTGCAGCTGCAGAGTCGCTTCGGGAAGAATGGGCAGAGAGAAGCGCAGAAAACCGTACGCGCCCATTTTAATGAGCACACCGGCCAGGATAACCGAACCAGCCGCCGGCGCCTCGGTATGGGCGTCGGGCAGCCAGGTATGGACCGGCCACATTGGCACCTTCACAGCAAAGGCCGCGAAAAAGGCCCAGAACAGAATGATCTGCAGGGAAACCGGCAAATGCTTTTGCGAAAGCGCCACAATATCAAAGGTATGACCACCGTGCTGATAGAGAAGGATGATGCCCACCAGCATCAGCAGACTACCAACCAGGGTGTAGAGGAAGAACTTGATCGTGGCGTAAATGCGGTTCGGACCACCCCAGATACCGATGATGAGAAACATCGGGATGAGCATGGCCTCCCAGAAAATGTAGAACAGAAACAGATCCGTGGCGCAGAACACGCCAATCATCGCCCCCTCGAGAAGCAGCATGGCGATGAAAAACTCCTTCACCTTATTCTTGATCGCCTTCCAGGACACCAGAATGGAGAGCACAATGATGATCGCGGTGAGAAAGAGAAAAAGGACACTGATACCGTCAATTCCAAGTGCGTAATTGATATTCAGCGTCTGTATCCATGGGTGCTGCTCCACGAACTGCAGCGCCGGTGTGCTCTTATCAAAAAGAATCGCCAGCGGCAGTGTCAGCAAGAGCTCGATAACGCTGACAAAGAAGGCCATGAAACGAATGGTGGCCTCCTGCTGCCGGGGAATGATGAGCAGAGACAACCCGCCGAGTACCGGGAAGAAAATCAGTATGCTAAGCAGTGGTATGGACATTGATGACACTTCCACAGGTAAGGGTTCAGAAATTGCCGACCAGAAGGACGATCACCACAAGCAGCGCACCGCCTCCCATCCATGCCAGGTAATGGGAAACCTGACCGTCCTGAATTTTCCGCAGCTGCCCCGAAAAAGCGCCGATGGCACGGGGCACGCCGTTTACCACCCCCTCGATGCAGAAGGTATCGATCACCCGCAGCACCACGGCCCGGCTGAAGGCCAGCGTGGGTTTGACCAGGCCACCGATATACAGCTCATCGATGAAATATTTATGGAGCAGCAGCTGATACAGGCCCGGCAACCGCTCGGCCAGGCTGACCGGAATTTTCGGGTGCAGGCGATACATGAAAAAGGCAAGCGCGATACCGGAAACACCGGCCAGGATGGAGATCAACATAAGAGTCAACTCCGTGCCGCCGGAGGCGTGCACATCCGGGTGTCCCAGGACCGGCATGAGGAAATGCGCCCAGTGATTGTCGCCCCCCAGAACGTCCGGGATACCGAACCAGCCAGCACCCACCGCACCCGCGGCCAGGAACATGAGCGGGATGGTGACCACCCAGGAGGACTCATGCACATGCGCGCGCTGCTCCTCGGTACCACGGAATTCACCATGGAAAATGAGGAAGAAAAGGCGGAAGGAATAAAAGGCGGTCATAAAGGCCACCACGGTGCCGATGAACCAGGCGAAACGGCCCGAGGCAAGCTCCGAGTTAAAGGCCTGGAAGAGAATTTCGTCTTTACTGAAAAAACCCGCGAACCCGGGGATACCGGAAATGGACAGCGAGGCCAGCAGGAAAGTCCAGTAGGTGATGGGCATTTTCTTCCTGAGCCCACCCATATACTTGACATCCTGTTCGTGATGCATGGCCAGAATGACCGAACCGCATCCAAGGAAAAGCAGTGCCTTGAAGTAGGCGTGGGTGAACAGATGGAAAATACCCGCGGAATAGGCGCCCACGCCGCAGGCAATGAACATGTAGGCCAGCTGGCTCACCGTGGAATAGGCAACCACCTTCTTGATATCGGTCTGCACCAGGGCAATGGTCGCCGCAAAAAGCGTGGTGACCGAAGCCAGAATGGTGATGACGTTCATGGTAAAGGTGGAGAGTGCGAAAATGGAATGACAACGGGCAATAAGGAACACACCGGCCGTGACCATGGTGGCGGCATGAATAAGGGCACTGACCGGGGTCGGCCCTTCCATGGCGTCCGGCAGCCACACATGCAAAGGAATCTGCGCGGATTTACCCACCGCACCGCAAAAGAGCAGCATGGCGAGAATCGTGGCCACGCTCACCGGTGAGCCAAAGAGCTGCATGGTCTGCCCGTTGAGCACGTCCACATGGGCGAACACGGTGCTGTAATCAAAACTGCCGAACTGGGTGAACACAAGAAAGAGCCCCAGGATAAAACCAAAGTCGCCAAAGCGGTTCACGATAAAGGCTTTCTTGCCCGCATCGGCCGCGGACTTCTTCTCGTAGTAAAAGCCGATCAGCAGGTAGGAGCACAAGCCCACCGCTTCCCAGCCGAAGAAGAGCTGCAGGAAGTTATTGCCCAGCACCAGCATGAGCATGGAGAAGGTGAACAGGCTCAGGTACGCGTAGAAGCGGTAGTAGCCGTCTTCACCCTTCATGTAGCCCACGGAGTAGATGTGCACCAGCGCGCTGATGCTGGTGACCACGATGAGCATGACCGCGGTGAGCTGATCCACCAGAAACCCCACGGAAACCTTGAGGGTGCCCGAATGGATCCAGGTGTAGAGGTCCGCGTTGATAATCACCCCGGAACGCACGCGTAACAGGGCATCCACCGCGCATACAAAGGAGATGAGCACGGCGATGATGGGCGGCCAGTGCGCCCTGGTCCCCCAGCGTTTACCCAACAGCAGGGTCACGACAAAGGAGGCCAGCGGCAAAAAGGGAATGGCAAGCAGTGAGACCGGCATAGCTTATCCTTTCAGTTGATTCACAGTATCAATGTGCACCGAACGGCGACTGCGGTAGAGCGTGATGGCAATACCCAGGCCGATGGCTGCTTCAGCGGCGGCCACGGTGATAATGAAAAAGGTGAAGGCCTGTCCGCGCGCGGAGTCAAGGAAATGACTGAAGGCGACCAGGTTCAGGTTCACCCCGTTGAGCATCAGCTCCATGGAGAGGAACATGATGATCACATTGCGCCGCGTGAGAAAGCCGCAGACGCCAATGCAGAAGAGGATGACAGAGAGCGCCATGTACCAGGAAAGTGGAATCATTGTACATGCTCCTTACAGGCGGAATCAGTTGGGGCGCACGATGTGGCAGCCGCTTCATTCTGACTTGGCCGATGCGCCAGCGCCAGACTGGCAATCAGGGCGATCAGGAGAATGAGTCCCGCGATTTCAAAGGGCAGCAGGTAGGTGGAATACATCTCCTGCCCCATCATCACCGTGTTGGTGATCTTGCGCACCGCGTCCACCGTCCACTCTCCCTTGGCGCCAGGCGTGAAGGAAGGCAGCACGGAAAGCAGCACCACCATGAGCGCCGTGGCAATTATCCTGCCCAGCCAGGGATGGGTGATGAAGGCGTCCAGATGCAGTTCCTCGCGCAGGCTGACCAGAAAGAGCACAAAGAGATACAGCACCAGGATGGCACCCGCGTAGACGATGATCTGTACCGCGGCCAGGAACTCGGCGTTCAAGGTGAGGTACAGACCCGCCATGTGGAAAAAAAGCACCAGGACCATCAGCACGCAGTGCACCGGGTTTCGCAGGGAGATAGCGAGAATCCCGCTGAGAACAATCATCAGCGCGCAGTAGCCGAAAAACAACTGAATAAACATCGTGTCCTCCTCCCTGCTCAGGATTCTTTTGCAGCGTGCTGCTGCCGCCATTTACGCCCGACCACCTGCTCCTCGCCGCTCCATTCGCGGGAAACCGGCAGGCGTTTGGCCGCGGTCAGACCGGCCTCACTGGCACCACGAGGCCGCCAGTAGGGGTTGACATAATCTTTAATGGCCTCCCCTTTCATTTCCGCAAACCGGTCCCAGTTGGCCAGCAACTGTTCCCGTGTGAAGAACAGAGAGGCACGATCATAGGAGCCGTATTCATACACCTCGGTAAACACAATGGCGTTCACCGGGCAGACCTCTTCGCAGTAACCGCAGTACACGCAGCGTAACGCCTCGATACGCCAGCACGCGATCTGCCGACGACTGCCGGGCGTTTTGCTCTTGACGGAACGGATACGGATACAGCGGGATGGGCACACCATGGCGCAACGCATGCAGCCGATGCATTTGCAGTCACCGGTTTCCGGATCACGCACCAGGGCCTGCTGTCCCCGGAATCCGGTTTTGATCACCGGTTTTTCCCAGGGGTACTGCCGGGTAATGGGCTTGGAAAACAGGCGTTTTAAGGTCAGCGCCAACCCCTGCAGAATTTCAATCTGAAAGATGGTGCCCAGCCAGCCGCGTTTGGGTTTGTATTGCACGTACATGGCGATTCCCCTCAGCTCAGCACGGCCTTGAAACAGGCCGTGAGCACAATGTTGACCAGCGCCACCGGAATAAGCAGCTTCCATCCCAGATCCATGAGCTGGTCATAGCGATAACGCGGCAGCGTTGCCCGGATCCAGATAAAGATGAACAAGAACGCATACACCTTGAGTATAAACCAGAATGGCGGGCAGTACGGCACCACAAAGGGGCCGTTCCAGCCACCGAGAAAGCAGACCGTGCCAATGGAGGACATCACCATCATGCCGATGTATTCCGCCATGAAGAAGAGCGCGTAGCGCATGCCGCTGTACTCGGTGGCATAGCCTGCAACCAGCTCTGTTTCCGACTCCGGCAGGTCAAAGGGTACACGGTTGGTTTCCGCCAGCATACTCACAAAAAACACAAAAAATCCAAGACACTGCGGGAACAGGTACATGCCGAGGAAATGGCTGCCCTGAGCCTCAACAATCTCGCTCAGATTGAGCGAGCCCGCCATGATCATTACCCCGACCAGGCTCAAGCCCAGGCTCACCTCGTAACTGATCACCTGGGACATGGCGCGTTCGCCGCCGAAAAAGCTGAACTTGGAGTTCGAGGCCCAGCCGGCCAGAATTACGCCGTAACTGGAAAGCGAACTCATGGCGAAGATAAACAGCAGTCCAACGTCAATATTCGCCAATACCCAGCCCCTGGCAAAGGGCAGTACCGCAAAGGAAGCGAGCATGGCGGTAAGGCAGATGGTCGGTGCAGCCAGAAAGAGAACCCGATCCGCGTTTTCCGGAACAACGTCCTCTTTGAAAAAGCTCTTCACACCATCGGCAATGGGCTGCAGCAATCCATGCCAGCCCACTGCCATCGGTCCCAGGCGCACCTGCATATGGCCAATGATCTTGCGTTCAAAATAGGTGGCGTAGGCGACATGGAGCATGACCACCACAAAGATGACCACAATCCATCCGAGTACTATTAAGAAGTGCATACGTTTCCTCGTTAAGCAAACAATCCCAACATATTATCGATCAGATTCACCCAACACCAAGTCCACACTGCCGATGTTGGCGACCAGATCGGCAATCCACGCGCCCTTGACCAGGGTCCTCAGCGCGCTGATATGAATAAACGATGGAGCCCGGATATGCATCCGGTACGGCCGGTTGTTTCCGTCGGAGATGAAATAAAAGCCGAGCTCTCCCTTGGGTACCTCGGTGGCGACGTAGATATCGCCAGATGCGTAGAGATTCTGGTCACGTATCAGCTTCACCAGCCTGGTGCCCATCTGTGTGACCATCGCTTCCAGCCGGGCGGGCGCCTTCTGCGGCATAACCAGATCAGGAGCCTCGGGGCTGGTGATGGGGCCCGGAGGCAACTGATCAATACACTGCTGAATAATGCGCACGGACTGACGCATCTCTTCCATACGGCAGCGGTACCGGGCGTAGATATCGCCCTCGGTGGCCAGCGGCACTTCAAACTCCACCTTGTCATAGGCATCGTAGGGCTGATGCTTGCGTACATCGTAATCAACACCAGAACCGCGCAGACAGGCACCGGTAAGCCCCAGGGACACGGCATCTTCGGCGCTTACCTTGCCAATGCCCACGGTACGTTTCAGCCAGATACGGTTGGTATCAATGAGGGTTTCATACTCCTCGATTTTCGAGGGAAACAAGTCCAGAAACCGCTGCAGTTCTTCAACAAAATGCGCGGTTACATCCTGGCGTACCCCGCCCAGCCGCGGATAGGAAAAGGTAAGGCGCGCGCCGCACAGTTCCTCGAAGAGATCGAGCAGAATCTCGCGTTCACGGAAGCAATACAAAAAGACGGTCATGGCCCCGATATCCAGGGCATGGGTGGCCAGCCACAGGAGGTGCGAGCTGATTCGCGACATCTCCCCGGCAATGGTGCGGATGTACTGGGCGCGCTCCGGCACGGAGATATTCAGCAGCCGTTCCACGGCAACGCAGTAGCCCACATTGTTTGACATGGCGGCGATGTAGTCCAGCCGGTCGGTGAGGATCATGGCCTGGGTGTAGGTCTTGCTTTCCGCCAGTTTTTCAAAACCGCGGTGCAGATAGCCTACCTTGGGATCGCAGCCGACAATGATTTCGCCGTCCAACTCCAGATCAACGCGCAACACGCCGTGGGTTGCAGGATGCTGCGGCCCCAGGCGCAGGGTATAGCGTTCCCCCTGACCTCCATCAGCCACCGGCACTTCAACAGTTTGGTGGGTAATCGGCTCGCTCATTCGTCGTCCTCACTGGGTTTATACTGGCCATGCACATGGCCTGCGGGATCAAAGCCGAATTTGTCCAGCTCTTTCACTTTATCCAAAAGCCTGGTCATACCGGACCACTCTTCTTTGCCCTTGAGCGGATACTCTTTGCGCAGAGGATGACCAACCCAGTCTTCAGGCATGAGAATACGCCGCAGATCCGGATGGTTATTGAAGCGGATGCCGAACATGTCGTAGGTTTCCCGCTCCAGCCAGTCGGCTCCCGACCACAGCCCAACCACCGAATCAACGGCCGGTTCCTTGTCACCAACCTCGGCGCGCACGCGGATGGCATGCCGCAGCGGGATGGAATAGAGGTTGTACACCACCTCAAAATGCGACAGCCCCGGATCCTTGCGGCGGGAATTGTCCACCCCGCAGAGAGAGCGCAGATGATTCATACGCAGGTCCCCGGTATCGCGCAGCCAGCGCAGGATTTCAACGATCCTGTCACAGCGCACCACCACCGCACCCTGCCCCTGATAGACATATCCCTGCTGAACATCATCGGGGAATTCGGCCTTGAGCCGGTCGATTATCGCCAAGGGCTCCATCGAAACTGCTCCTTTTTAATTTTTTCCTGGAGCTTGAGGAAACCCTCAAGCAAGGCCTCGGGCCGAGGCGGGCAACCGGGGACATACACATCCACGGGGATAATCTGGTCAACGCCCTGAGTGACTGCATAGGTATCAAACACACCGCCGCTGCAGGCACAGCTGCCCATGGCCAGCACATAACGTGGCTCCGGCATCTGATCATAAACACGGCGCAGGAGCGGAGCCATTTTTTTGCTGAGCGTACCGGCCACCACCATGCAGTCCGCCTGGCGGGGGCTGGCGCGGAAAAGGATACCGAAGCGGTCCAGATCGTTGGTGGAGGCACCGGTGTCCATCATTTCAATGGCGCAGCAGGCCAGACCAAAGGTCACCGGCCAGATGGAACCGCAACGGCCCCAGTTGACCAGCTTATTGAGCGGGCCCAAAAGGGCATTGGCACCCGGAAACAGGCGCACGCCCTCTTCGAGCTGCACCATGGTTGGATCGTTTGTTTTTACTTCTCCCATTGCAGGACTCCCTTTTTCCAGGCGTACACATACCCGACCAGAAGCAGCGCGATGAACACGAGCATCTCAATCAGGGCAAAGAGTCCCAGGCGGTGATAACTCACGGCCCAGGGATAGAGATAGATAGCCTCCACGTCGAACACGACAAAGAGGATGGCAATCAGATAAAACTTCACCGAAAAGCGCATGCGCGGCGCCTCGGTGGGCTCATTGCCGGACTCATAAGCAATGAGTTTTTCCTTATAGGGGCGGCTCAAACGGAACAGCCGACCGATCAGCATCGTCAGCACCCCGAAGAGGACGCCGACAATCAGCAGCAGGAAGATACCAAGATATTCCTCGGGGATTATACCCATCCCGTCCTCCTCACGATTTTCTGTTTATCTTTTTCTCGGCAAAGCTCTGCCGGGCAGCCTGAGAAGCGGCGGATGGGGTGGTAAAGGTCAGGCAGTTGGTGGTGCACTTGGTCACGCAGGCGGGCTCCAGGCCCTGATCAATACGGTCCATGCACATATCACATTTGCCCACCTTGCCCGTTTCCGGATTCCACTGCGGCACGGTCCAGGGACAGGCGGTGATGCAGGCCTTGCAGCCGACACAGGATTTCTGGTCCACATAGACGATACCGTCAGACTCCCGGCGCCGCATGGCCCCGGTGGGGCAGGCATCCACACACCAGGGTTTGGCGCAGTGGAAACAGGACATGTACACGTAGCTAATTTTCGGCCGCAACCCAATTTGCTTGATAACCTCGATGATGCGGCAGAAAAAGGCGCCGGTACCCGGATGGTTCTTTTCCTTGCAGTGGATTTCACAGGCGCGACACCCGATGCAAGAGGGCACATCCTGGATAATAAGATAGTTACTCATGACGTTTCTCCTGTCGGTCAAGCCGGGGTAACGGTTACAAACGCTTCAGCCAGATTCAAACCGCCACCGGCTTTGTCCCACTCCGTAAGTTTACCCTTCATGAATCTTTGATCCGCAAGTCCATGCCTATAAGCGCGTTGCTTAGCCGGTACCAGGGTACCGAAACCATGGAGCATAAATACTGCTTCCGGATGGATACGGTCCGTGACGTATGCAGCAATTTCCCCCTGCATATCACCATTTTTTACTGTAACCCGGTCTCCATCCTTGATACCTAATTTCTGGGCAGCCTGGGTGTTAATCCACAGTTTATTGGTCTGGAGCAGTTCATGCAAAATAGGATTATTCTGATGCTGGCCGTGTGCCTGATACCCGGTGCGACCGAAGAGCAGTCGGAAACTGCCTTCAGGCGGAGCCGCGGGGGACTCATAAGGGATCAGCGACGGTACCCCCATGGCTTCCCATTTGGCGTTAAAAATCTCCACCTTACCCGATTCATTGCCAAACTTGAGATTATCGCGGTCATACCAGATAGCCTCATCCGTCAGCTTGACAACTCCCTTGGCATCGAAATCGGTGATGGCAACGCCGGTATCCTGCAGCTGATACTGCCAGATATCCTCCATACTGTTAAACGGGAAACATTCGCCTTTGCCTATGCGTTTGGCAATATCCATATAAATTTCCCAGCCCGCCTTGGTGTTATTCAGTGGTTTAACACACTGCTGGCGGCGGCCAAATCCAGGCTTGAGCCCCTTTTCCGTGCGCAGGATATCAGAACGCTCCAGGAAAGTATTTTCTGGCAGAATGACATCGGCAAACCAGGCGGTGTCACTATAGTTGACATCCACCGCTACAAGCAGATCCAGCTTATTAAGAATACGTTTCTGCTCCTCGGGATCCGGCAGCGCGATAAGCGGATCATGCCGATGTGCAAAATAGGCCTTCACCGGATACGGTTCCCCGGTATCAATGGCCTGATAGGCGGTCTGCAACATACCGGCACCCTTGTCCCACTGCGGATAGAGGCTGCCACAGCCATCAGCGCGTTCCTCGTTGACGGCAGGGCTCAAAGCCGTGAGACTTTTCAGACCGGCATGTCCCGCATCCTTTGGTCCCTTGGGATAAAACAGCCCTCCGGGCTGCTCAATGCTGCCCATGAGAGCATTGAGAATGTGAATCATGCGGGAAGCGTAGAAGGAATCATGGTACCGTGCCAGCATCCAGCCGGGATGCAGAATAACCTTGGGCCGATCTTTATCCAGTTCCAGACAGAAGCGCTCGATTTCCTCGGCACTGATACCGGTCTCGCCAGCCGCCCACTCTGGCGTGTAAGGCTTGAGAAATTCGGTGAATTCCTCCAGTCCATTCACGTAACGGGCGGCGAACTCTTTGTCGTAATAGCCATTGTTCACGATGCAGTGGGCAATACCCAGGAGCAGCGCGTAATCCGTACCCGGCCGAGGCTGCCAGTAACGGGTGGACTTGCCCGCCGTAACTGTGGCCCGGGGATCGATATAGGTGATATGTGCCCCATTCTTGACCGCCTTCATGAAACTCTTCACCTCTTTCACCTTCAGTGATTCGGTGATATTACGGCCAAAAAGCACAATATGGCGGGCATTGGCGTAATCGTAGGCAAAATCCTTGCGGCCCATGCCATAGACAGATTTGGAGGCATGATGCACGTTGCGGGCGCAGGTGCAGTCGTGATTGATGTAGTTGGGTGAACCCATGGCCTTGACAAAGGCCTTGCGCAAATCAGCAAAAGGGCCGCCACGGTCAGAAAGCATGATAGCGCGGCCGCCATATTCCTCGATAATCTTGGTCAGACGGGTGGTAATGTAGTCGTAGGCTTCATCCCAGGAGGCTTCACGCCACTTTCCTTCCCCACGTTCGCCCATCCGCAATAGAGGAGTCTGCGGACGCTGCTTGTCGCCACGCTGGGTTATGGCCACTCCACCTTTGGCGCAGAGGCTTTTCCCCATGCCGCCGTCGTTACTGTTTCCTTCGACCCATATCGGCTGACCATCTTCAACCTGCACGGCAACAGGACAACGAACGGCACACATACCGCAGATACTGTACTTGGTCTCACTCATACATGTTCACCCATTCACGTTCTTCTACATCGAATTTTGCTGCATTCGGTACACGTTCAGAAAAAGGCGCCGCAACACAAACACGACTCCTCTGAAAACCTTGTTACAGAAGCAAAGTAGACTTATTCACACATCCTGCGCCACACGCATGGCACCAAAACACCTCATCATCACAAAATCAGGAAATCCAGCAAGAAAAAAGAATTGATTCATACCTGATGACCTTGCCCGGCAACCACGGACAAATGACGTAAGATTTTGCAAAAGAAAAGAGCGAGGAGTTATAGGCACACAACTTCCTTTCATGAATTACATCATGCGAAGCTCGACCTGTCTATTACTGACAAAAAAAACGAAATATCAACAAAAAGAAGCGCAAATCGGTGTTTTTAACAATCCCTCGCAAACGAAGCTTAAAATACGCGGATCATTCATGCTTGTCAATTATGAAGAGAGGGGAAGATAATCATTGCTGCATAGGCGGGACCGAACACATGGCAAGTGTCTGATATGTACCACAACTACAGAGAACATAACCTGGTAAAATAATAAAAGTTATCAACTGGAAACAAAACACACCCTTCCTTGATTTCTCTTCCTTTCAAGGGGCTGCACCCTGAGCGTCATTTTTGTGCATACAGTCGTCTATCGAAACCGTACGAACAACACGAGCTTCACCAATTCCGTCCTCCGAGAGCAATTTTAAGGCCAAAGAAAATAAACAGAGTGCCAACGGTTTTACGGAAAATATTGGTCACGCTGCGGTGTTCTAGCAGTCGCTTGCCTGAATAGGCGGTGATCAAAGCAAAAAGTGTACAATAGATGATGCTGTTGAAATCAAAGATCGAGCCCAACACTAAAAAGGCCAGCGGTTTGTGAGGAGCATCATGTTCTATGAACTGCGGTACAAAGGCGAGAAAAAACAGGACAACTTTGGGATTGAGCACATTGGAGAGAAATCCCTGCAGAAAAACCTGTGCGGGCCGCGGCGAACCCGCAGGAGCACTGGCCTGGGGCAGAGATGATTTCTTGGACCGCGTCAAAAGAGCCATCACACCCAGGTAAATCAAATAGGCACCGCCCAGCAGCTTTACGACGGTAAAGGCGGCTACAGAGCTGGCAAGGATGGCGGAAAGCCCTAAAGCTGCGGCAAAAACATGCACGTAGCAGCCGGCACATACGCCCCAGGCCGCCATACAGCCGGCGCGCCACCCGTTAGAAACACTATGAGACATAATGAGAATGGAGTCCGGCCCTGGCGTCAGATTGAGCACCAGTCCAGACAATACAAACAAAGCCAGATCGTGAATGCCGAACATGAGATAGACCAGAAAATACACAAAAATGACACAATCCCACACAGAAGCAAGAGGACACAGAGCCGTATCACTGTTCCTCGTGGGTTTCAATCAATACCACCGCGTTTATAACTCCACCCCGCCGCAAGGGCCATAAAATTGTCCACAGCACAGAAAATGAAAGGAATCAGGAGAGAAAGCCTGATCTCCTGGGGAAAAACGAAAAACCCGCACTGTCACGCCCAACAGGGCTGATAGTGCGGGTTATATATTTGCTCACCAAGCAATGGAAATTACTTGGAAAAAATGGGAAGACAAAAATCAAGTACTGTGTTTTTTCACCCAAGCAACGAAGTGGTCCATCCAGTTTTGAAAAAAGCCCCGGCTGGCCTCGCCAATATTATTTGCCTCATCAATCAGGCCTTCCTGCATATGCACAAATGCTTCTGGTTGGCCCAATGTAGGCATATCGAGAAACGCCAATACATTGCGCAAATGTTGCTGTGCAATGGCAGTTCCTATGGCTCCAGGAGATACACCAATAATACCGGCCGGCTTACCAGCCCAGGCGCTCTGCCCATAAGGCCGAGAGCCTTGATCCAATGCGTTTTTAAGAACACCGGGAATTGAACGGTTATATTCCGGCGTGACAAAAAGAACACCCTGCGAGGCAAGAATATCTTTTTTCATTTCAAGTACAGGCGCCGACGGATTTACGTCATCATCCTGATCATATAAAGGCAGATGCTTGATCTCTATAAATTTAAAAGAGAAGTCAGCGGGGGCCAATTTGATAATTGCTTTGGCAAAGGCACGGTTAAAAGAGTCTTTCCGTAAACTGCCAACGACAACTGCGATTTGATAGGTCTTCATAATACAAATCCTCATTATTTATTTCTTGTCACCAGGGCCTGTTAGCCCCAGACTCTTTGTTCCCTGTGAACATAATGACCACACAATGTGGTTGTCTCAGAAACCGTCATTTTGCTATTCAATGAAAATAGGAGTTAAAGTATGTTTTGTATAGTAGGATGCTTTTGTATACCGTCAAATATTTTGCGATTGATTTGTTCGCTTTGTTTTTCCTGAGGGATAAGGAGAAGGTATGTCGAGAATCGGGAAGGCTGCAAAGGCCAATAATACTACTGTGGAGCTGCCAGAGCACATGCCAGGCACTAAGGATTGCCCCGTTTTTACAACGCTTGGGCTTATCGCCAACAAGTGGTCTATCAGCATTATCCATCAATTGATCCAGGCTGATGAATATACTCTGCGTTTCAATGCACTTAAAAGATTATTAGGCGGCATCACCCAACGCGAGTTAACCAAACATCTGCGCAATTTCGAGGAGTCCGGCATTATTCGCCGCACGGTGTATCCGGAAGTTCCCCCACGCGTGGAATATACACTGACGAATCTCGGGACATCTTTAATTAA
>DAIODL010000026.1:0-14336 GCA_036746815.1 Desulfobulbus sp. | reverse complement strand
CGACTGGAACGGCAACATTTATCTGGACGACTATACCGATGGACCTCTGGATGGTTTTTTTTTATGATACGGCGACCACGGAGATCTACACAGTGGTGTGTATGGTGGTGGTGGAGACGATACCTTCAACATCAGTTCGCCGACCTATGACGGCAGCCAGATTCTCGACGGCGGCAGTGGTAAGGATGTGCTGAATTTCACTGGCATTACTGCCACCACTCCGGGTTCGTACCTGCCCAACTGGGAGATCATGAACCTGGATGACACCAGTCTCACCATTACCGGCGGCAGTTTGACGGTTGGTGACGGCTCTTCGGATACAGGTGTGTATCTCACCAATGGTTCCTATTTCACCGGCGGAGCGATCTTCACCATGAACGGGAATCTGTCCATTGATGGGACCTCCACCTTCAGCGCGATGGGCGATGGAACAGGAAATGTCACCCTGAACGGCAACCTGACCAATAATGGCACTGTGACCATGCAGAATGGATTGACCGGTGATCAGTTCACGGTGAACGGTAATTACAGTGGAACCGGCGGGTACATCACGATGGATGCGCTGCTGCAGGGTGGAACTGCGGTTACCGATACCATGATCATCAATGGAACGGCCACAGGTGTGACCAAGGTATATCTGGTTACCCAGTATGGTTCTGCCACGGGTTCAGCTCCGGATGGCTCATCCATGTTCCTGGAAGTGACAGAGAATGTTGCTGACGGCAGCTTTGACGTAGTCACGCCTTCGCCGTTGCAGCAGGGTGCCTACGAATATTATGTGAACAAGGTTGCGCTGTCCACTGGTGGAGCGGCCTGGTTCCTGAGCAACCACATTGATTTTGGGCCGACTTTGTACCGGCCGGGTGTGGTTAATTATTCTGTCGGCCAGCAGATCAACAACGAGCAGGGCCTGTTGCAGCTGTCCACGTATCATCAGCGTATTGGCGGTCAGTATATGGTGGATGATGAAGGGCGGCGTACGTGGTTGCGCCCCTACTACACCTATCAGAGTGCGGATGGAGCGACCCGTTTCCAGTATGACGGTACCATTACCGGCGTGCAGGCTGGCCAGGAAGTGTTCATGAGTGGCAGAGAGAATGGCGGTGCTGACCGGTTTAGCGTGACTCTGGATTACAGCATGGCGAAAATGGATATCTATGACCGTCTGCGGCCTTATGCAGGCAAGAGCATGAAAACCGGTGATATGGACGGGTACAGCCTCGCTTTGGGCGGCACCTGGACGCGCACCGATAAAGAGGATGGCTACCTGGATGTGGTCGCCCAGGTTTCCGCGCTCAAGAACGATTTTGATGACAGCTATGGGGTAGGTTCCACACAGCGTGGCTGGCGCGGCGCTCTGTCTGTGGAAGTTGGTAAGCCGATGTTCGAGTGGAATAAGTGGCAGCTTGAGCCGCAGGCTCAGTTGAGCTATCTCCACACAGATTATCGTTCCTTTGATGATGATATCTCCAATATTGACGGCTACAACACGGATGCGCTGGTTGCCCGTGTGGGCGGTCGTGTTTTCCGCGACTTTGCTTTCAATGATGGCAAATCGTTGCAGGTGTACGCGATTGGCAATGTGCTGCAGAATTTGACCAACACATCGTCGCTGCAGGTGGATGACGCCAGCGTGGGCGATGATTTCAGCCGCACCCGGGGGCAGATTGGTACCGGTGTGGCATGGCGTCTGGGTAAGAATTTCTACTCGTATGCGGACGCACGCTATGAGCATTCTTTGAGCAGTGAGGATACCTCCGGGTATGAGTTGAACGCGGGTATCAGAATCAAATTTTGATTGCAGGTTTACTGGAGGGAAAACGAGCGCCGCAGCATTGCTGCGGCGCTTTTTTTATGGGCTGTCCGCAGAGTCGGGGGGACATTGGAATGATGAAGGAGATCGGGCATCCTGCCCCTGCCGGATACCGCGCTGCGCCATGCTTTGCAGAAGGTGCTGGCTCAACTCGCTTGCCAGTGCATCCCAGCGGGGCGCGATCAACAGATTGGGATGGGAGGTGGCCCAGAGGCGGTGGATGGTCAGGTGGTCTGGAATTCTCGGCAGCAGCCTCAGCAAAAGTTCCTCATAGGCGTGCGCTGAAAAAACAGGCACTTTTCCCTTTTCATAGAAGGTATGCAGCGGTGTGCCCCGGATCACCTGCAGGTGATGCAGCTTGAGTGCGTGGATGGGCAGGGGAGAGATGCGCTCCACCGTGGTGAGCATGTCGGCAGTGGATTCGCCGGGAATGCCCAGGAGGAGATGGACGCCGATCTCCAGTTCCGTATAGGGGGAGATACGCTCTACAGCCTGCAGGAAATCGGCATAACTGTGGTTGCGGTTGAGATAGTGCAGGCTTTTCTCATGTGCGCTCTGGAGCCCCAGTTCAATGAGGCAGGTTTTGTGCAGACGGCGCAGCAGTGCAGCCAGCCTTGCAGGCAATTCCGGCGCAATGGCATCGGGCCGGGTGGAGAGAATCAGGCCCACGCAGGCCGGGTCAAGGAGCAGTTCCTCCAACTGCGGCAGCAGTTCTTCCGTGGGCAGGGCGGTGCAGGTTTCCTGTTGAAAATAGGCAAAATAGCGGCGGAATCGGTTTTTCAGCAGCAGGGTTTTGCCGCGGCGGATCTGTTCCTGCAGATGGTCGGAGGAGCGCAGGCTGGCCGGGGTGAAGCTTGCGGGATGACAGAAGATGCAGCCGCCCCGGGCCCGGTTGGGGCAGGGAATGCCCAGATCCAGCGGGATTTTACCCACCGGCTCACCAAACCGTTCACGGCATTCCTGGCTGAAGGTGCGGATGCGGGGACGTTCCTCAGGCATCACCCCTTCATGTGCCCGACCGAGGGTGGTACCGTTCAGGAGACAACCTCAAGCACCTGGTAGTAGCGTTCCCCGGCGCAGGCGCGGCACAGCACCTTGCCGTTCACCTTCACCTCACGGCAGTCCTGCACATAATCCCCGCACTGTTCACAGCGCACGCGGCGCAGCGGCCGACCGGGCATGTCGCAATCCTTGAGTTCTACTGTGACTTCCTGGAACACAAACAGCTCGTTCAGCGGCATCACCCGGTAGGCTTCCAGCTGCCGTTTGTATTTATCGGCTATTTCCGGGCAGTAGGTGGAAGACAGTTCCCGTGCCTCTTCCCGTGCCACCACGCGGATGGCCTTACCCGCCTCCAGGTTGACAAAGGTGGCTGCCATAACGCCGAAATCAAGCCAGCGCAGCGACCGCTTGCCCAGACTGCAGCCGGTGACCGACTGGATGGCGTCGGTGGCGCAGCGGTCGATTTCCACAATTACATAAAGTTTTTTACGGTCCGCACCCTTGGGGTCATTAATGCCGATGCGCTCCAGGGCCGCAATGGACATACGCACGCCAATGACCTGGCCGGCGCAGATGTGGCCGTGGATACGGGTTGATTCAGCCAGTAACGCTTCAAATGATTCCATATTGTTTCCTGTTCAGGTTCATTCGTCAATTCGCGGCGGATATTCGCAAATCAGTGATGGTCAGGGGCCTGCTTCGGGCAACACGGGCAAAAAGCTCCTGGCAGAAGCCGCAGGCAGCACAATGACGGTCACACCCGGCAAGGCGAGCGGCAAAATCCGCGGGCAGCTTTTGGTTATCAATAAAGTAATACGCCGACATCCAGTTGGCCGCGTCCAGCAGGTCAAGCAGGTTTCCGTCGTAATGGCGCTGCCGGTAGGCGCGGATGACGCGCATGAGAAACTCCGCTCCCAGGGTGCGGCCGCAGAGTTTGAGCACATCCACCAGGGGCAGCACCGTGTCCACATCCTCCGGACGGATAAAGGGGGACTGGAGTATGCGGTACGGCTCCTGCCGCAGGATCCGCGTGCAGCCGAGGTCGCGGTTCAGGGTGTGGGTATCGCAGCGGTCGCTGATATTGGCATACCCGATATAGGCGTCGTGCGCGAGCTTAAAGGCGCAGTCCGGCAGGCAGCCTTCGTTGGCCAGGAGTTCCAGTTTTATAGCTGGATGGTACCTGCGCATGTACTGGCTGATGGCAGCGAGCTGCACCAGGTCCCGGTTGATTTCGCGGTCAAGAATGATTTTACCTGGCAGTTTGAAGTGCGTGGTCTGGATGGCGTCCAGCTGGGCGGCAATTTTGCGGCGTGCATCCAGCTGGGTGTTGATGCCGGGCACGGCCTCCAGTTGGCTGGTGATTTCCGGGGAAGCGTCGGAGAGCGCCTGCAGGAGGTAGTGATCGCAGTAGACCAGCCCATCGAGCACACCATGCGCAAGATAGTGCTCCAGCATCCGCAGCAGCGGGCGCAGGCGGCCTGGTTCAAGCAGCAGTTCCGGGCTGTAAAAACGGCTGTTGATGAGCCCATATTTTTTGGGGGCAGGCAGCTGCGAAAGCCCCGTAATCATTGACTGCCATTCCTCGCGCAACTCCACAATGCGATTATCCAGTGGTTGTGCGCGGTCCAGGCTAAAATGAAGGCTGTCCAGCTCACCTTCGCAGCCACGCAGAAAATCCACATACGCCGGATGATCGGCGAGGAAGGGGACATTCAAGAAAGGGCGTGTCATGAGACGACCTGTTTTCGCAGTATGGTGTGTTCTTCAAGCCCCGTGGGCATGGGCTCAACACGCATAAAAATCCGCTGTCCGGGATTAGCCTTCGTAAGCGGTGTGCCGTCTTCCCTGGTTATGCTGGTAATGACGGCCTGTTCCGGGGCGAGCATGCGTCCCAGAAATTCCACCTGCTCACCCATCCGCAGCTGATGGCGGACGTCAATGCACAGCGGCTCACGCATACGCGCCGGTTTGCAGATGATGCCCGCAGGCACCCACTGCTGGGGTATACGCATGCCCGTGTACAGCATATCATCGGCTGCAGGCGCCCGAGTGAAAAAGTTTTCCGTCTGCCCGCGGGTGCCCGCCTTTTCAAGCTCAGTCATCAAAAGAGGCGGCAGTTGCAGGTCCGCGGCATTTTTACCAGCCCGCAGCTGCTCACCGATCCAGTCAAGGGCCAGCCGGTAGACCCGCACCACCGCGCCCACATACCCAACAGCCTTCATGCGGCCCTCGATTTTCAGGGCATGCACGCCCGCATCCACCAGGCACGGCAGATGGTTCAGCAGACACAGGTCCTTGGAGTTGAAGATATAGGTCCCGTGGTCGTCTTCCTCGATGGGAAAATACTGGCCGGGCCGTTTTTCCTCCACCACGGCATAGGAATAGCGGCAAGGCTGAGCGCAGTCGCCCTGATTGGCATTGCGGCCGGTGAAGTAGCTGCTGAGCATACAGCGGCCCGAATAGGAGATACACAGGGCGCCGTGCACAAAGACCTCCAGTTCAACATCGGTGGAGCGGCGGATTTCCTGTATTTCCGTAAGTCCCAGTTACCGTGCCAGATTGAGCCGCACCACGCCCTGAGTTGCCCAAAAGCGGGCGCTGGCTGTATTGGTGACATTGGCCTGGGTGGAGAGATGGACCGGGATTTCCGGCACCAGCCGGCGGGCCTGGGTGAGGATGCCGGGATCGCTGATGATGAGCCCGTCCGCGCCGGCATCGCGCAGAAGAAAAAGATATTCGGGCAGTCCTGCCATATCGCGGTTGTGGGCGAAGATATTGACCGTGACATACACCCGTACCGCGTGTGCATGGGCATAGGCGATGGCCTGGCGCAGTTCGTCATCGTCAAAATTCCCGGCCCGTGCACGCAGGCTGTAAGACTTTCCACCCAGATACACGGCATCCGCACCGTAATGGATGGCAATGACCAGTTTTTCAAAGCTTCCTGCCGGGGCAAGGAGTTCGGGAAGCTGTATGTGGGGGGACGGGTGGGTAATCATGTTCTGCAACTGAGTGTTGGAACTGTTTTCATGCCTTGGCCCCCAGAGAGATAGTGCTTGCCCCAATGATTGGCTTGTTTTATCCTAAAAAGCATAGTTTAGTGATTTTTTACAGTTATGAACCGCTGTATCAGACAAGGAGAGACCATGCTGAAAAAAAATTTTACCAAAAGCAGCTCAATCTGCCGTGTCACCTTTAAATACGAAAATCCTGAACAGGCTGCCAAGGCCTCCTTGGCCGGTGAGTTCAACGAATGGTCGCTGACGGCCACCCACATGAAGAAATTGAAAGACGGCAGCTTTTCCGTGACGATTTCTCTGCCCACCGGGAAACAGTATCTTTTCCGTTATGTGCTCGACGGCAACATCTGGGTTAATGACAGCCAGGCTGATGGCTATGAGCCTAACGACTTTGGTGAGACCAACTCGGTTCTCAATCTGTAATCTGCCTGCTGCCTGAAGGCGCGGCCCCGCACGCCTTTGCTGGAGCCTGGGGGCCGCTGTCTCTGGTAACGATTAAAAGCAGTCGCCGATCCGCGCCTGGCAGTATTCGTTTTTCAAATCCACATAGTGGCGCCATGATTCGCTGAGGCTGTGCACCTGCTCTTCGCTCAGTTCCTTGACCACCCGGGCGGGCGTGCCCATGATCAGCGAGCGTGGGGGGAAGTGTTTGCCCGGCGTCACAACAGATCCCGCGCCGACAATGGACTCCCGGCCAATGACCGCGCCGTCGAGCAGGATGGCGCCCATGCCGATCAGGCAGAGATCCTCAACGGTGCAGCCATGCAGGATGACTTTGTGTCCGATGGTGCAGTCGCAGCCGATAATGGTGGGATGCCCGTCGGTGTCCACCCGTTCCACGCCGTCATGCTGGGTGATGTGCAGCATGCTCAGGTCCTGAATATTGGTGCGGGCGCCGATACGGATGCGATGCACGTCACCACGGATCACCGTGCCGAACCAGACCGACACATCCTCCCCGAGCACAACATCGCCGATCACGGTGGCCGAAGGCGCAACCCAGCCGCCCTTGCCGATTTTTGGAATATAATCACGGTATGGCAGTATCATAGTTTCTCCTTTTTTTGGAGTCCGTGCAGAGCACGGTTTGTGGTATTGCCGTTTCACGCCGTCATGCTGATGCCGGCTGCGGCGCACGTTCTTTCTTTTAAGTCAAAACCAGTCCATCCGGCAAGAGAAACCGGGATGTAAATCTATGGCTGTTACGTATGGGACGCCTGCTGCGATGTGCCGCTTTTAAACTGGATGTGCTGGGTGAAAAAGGGCCGGTATTCATCCTCGCGGTGGCTGACGTAGACAATGGTGGCAAGATCCTCGGCGGCGATTTGCTCCAGAAAATCCAGCAGCGCCTTGCGGTTACCTTCATCCAGCCCCTGGGTCGGCTCGTCGAGGATCAACAGTTCCGGCGCCTTGATCAGGGCACGGGCCAGCAGTAACAGCCGCTGCTCGCCGTAACTGAACTCACGGAAGGGACGTCCCATCTTGGCCGCCAGTCCCAGCCGTTCCATGAGATGTTTTCCCTGCTGCTGCTGGGCCTTGGTGGGGGTGTCGTACAGGCCGATGCTGTCAAACAGCCCCGACAAGACCGTGGCCAGTCCGCTGCCCGCCACCCGGTAGTTGCGATGCAGGTCAGCACTGACAATACCCATATGCCGCTTCAGCTCCCAGATGGTTTCGCCTGTGCCCCGCTTTCTGCCGAACATGGTGAGATCATTGGCGTAGCAGAGCGGGTGGTCGCCGGTGATGATCTGCAGGAGCGTGGACTTGCCGCAACCGTTGGGGCCGGAGATAAGGGTATGGTCGCCGCGGTTGATGGCCAGATTCAAGCCGTTGAAGACCTCCACGTCACCGTAGCGGGCAAAGCCGTTATTGAGGGTAACCAGGTTGTGGCCGCCAGGATCGGTCTGGGGGCGCGCTTTTTGGAGATCATCCACGCGCACCTGAAAAAGAGGTTTCTGTTTGGCCAGCACCTGCAAAATGTCCGCCTTGCAGACAGCTAGCGGCCCCTGCAGGGTGAGCTGCCCTTGTGCAAAGAGCCCCAGATGGCTGGTACCGGTGGGAATATCGGTGCTGTTATTGACCAGCACCACAATGCCCAGCCCCTGTTCGCGCAAGCGGCTGAGAACCCGGTCCAGTTCCCTGCAGCTGGCCTGATCCAGGCCTTCATACGGATTTTCCAGCACCAGAAAATCCGCGCCAGCCGTGATATTCTGCAGGATGCACAGCTTGCGCGCCTGCCCCGAACTGAGTTGCCGGTAGCCACGGTCTAGCAGACCTGCCATGTTGAAAAGCTCAATCTGGTCACGGTACCGGTCAATATCAGTGAGGAAATTGCGCGCCGGGGTGCCGGGGTCCAGCCTGTTGATGAAATCCGTGTCATCCTTTTGCAGTTCCGCCTCAAAGATCGACTGCTGCTGCTTGAAGGAGAGCAGTCCCAGATGGGTGGGCAACTGGCACTGTTCTGCCTTAAAGGGCACGGCGCCGGCGAGCACATCGACAAAAGCGGCGAGCCCTGAGCCATTACCGCCCACAAGACACCAGAGTTCCCCGTTTTTGGCGGTGAAATGATCGAGCGAAAGTCCTTCCGCCTGCACCTTGGTAAGCGATATCATGGGCGATGCGGCTCCCCGTCCCAGATTCCCGCAAGCGTGTAGGGTGAGGGCTTGTAGCAGAAAAAGGAACCATCCACAAAGCGGTAGCCAAGGTCCAGAGTGGCCATGGCTTCCATGTCCGCTGTATCAAGACACAGATCCGCAGCGGCCAGGTTTTGCCGGATCCTTTCCGGATTGGTTGATTTGGGGATGACGATAGTGCCCCGCGTGAGTCCCCAGGCCAGCACGGCCTGGGCGGGCGTGATGCCGTGTTTTGCGGCAATCTGCGCGATAACCGGGTTGCTCAGCAGCGCGGGCTCATCGTGTTTTTTCATACCTGCGGGCCGGTCACCCGAACCCAGCGGTGAATAAGCCGTGAGCTGGATGTTGTGCGCCCTGCAGAATTGAAGCATCTCCGGCTGCTGCAGGTAGGGATGCAGCTCCACCTGATTCATGGCTGGCTGTACACCTGCCTGTCCACACAGCTCCGCCAGCTTGACTGTGCTGAAATTGCAGACACCGATGTTGCGCACGAGTCCCTTGGCGCGGCAGGCCTCCATGGCCTTCCAGGTCTCGATAACCGGCAGTTCTGCGAGCGGGATGAAATCTTCAGCTTTCCGCGGGTTATTCACACCGCTGGCAAACACCACCGGCCAGTGGATGAGGTAGAGGTCCAGGTAGTCGAGCCCCAGATCGTTCAGGGTCTGGCGCAGAGCCGGTTCCACCTGGTCAGGCGCATGGGCATTGTTCCACAGTTTTGAGGTGATCCACAACTGCTCCCGTTTAACCTGCCCGCTGCCAAGCACTGCACGCAGGGCCACGCCCACTTCGGGTTCATTGCCGTAAATGGGGGCGCAGTCAATATGCCGGTAACCGGCGGCAATAGCTTCCTTGACCGCCTTGGTGACCTCGCCGGGCGCTGATTTCCAGGTGCCCAGCCCCAGGATGGGGAGTTGATCGCCCGTATTCAGTTTAACAAAATGCATATACAGACTCCTTTGGTATCCTCCAGGAAAAGCGAGGCCAGCGGCAGGGAGGGGTGTCGGCTGGTGGAGCGTAATGGCACTCACCGTGGTACGCTCATTGTCTGAGACAAGATAAGCAGACAAGAGCGGGACGCAATGGGGAGGATAGGAGATGCGATACCAGTGTCCCTTCCATCTGGCACAGGTGAGGTATTGTGTTTACGGGACGGATATATTTTTACGAAGGGGTGATCTCGGGCTCGCTCCCCACCGGATGATAATGCACATACACCCGGCGCAGTGCATCAATGCGGGCCAGCAGTGTCTGCTCCACTTCCGTGGCAATGCGATCACCTGCGGCCACGGTGATGTCACCATCCACACCAATGGTGAGGTTGATCATCAGGTAGGGGCCGAAACGGTGGGCGTGCACCTCTTCCACGTCACGCACGCCATACACATCGGCCAGCGCTGTTTCCACTTCTTTGCCCAGTTCCCTGCCGGGCAGCGTGTCCATGAGATCGGCAGTGGCCGAACGCAAAATATCCACACCTGTTTTGAGGATGATGACAGCTACCACGGCTCCGGCCAGAGGATCAACCCAGGGAAATCCCCAATGTCCAAAGATAATGCCGATGGCTGCCGCAGCGGAGGCGAAAATATCATTGCGGTGGTCCATGGCCAGAGCCAGGACCGCCGAGTTGCCTGTCTTGCGGCCCAGAGCATAGGTCCACAGACTGAGGCCGGACTTCATGACAACGGCGAACAGGGCGACCCACAGGGCAATGAGTTTGGCGCCTGTTTCTTGTTCATGGGCGACCAGCAGCGTGTAGGCGTTTTCCACGGAATTCCAGAAAATGGCGATGGCAGACGTCATGACAAAGGCACCGACCACCACGGTGGCAATGGTTTCCAGCTGATTATGGCCGTAGGGGTGCTCGCGATCCGCTGGTTTGGCGGAAAGCCGGACAAAAATATTGATGACGATGCCGTAGGCCACGTCCGAGGTGGAATTGATACCATCGGCCAGCAGGGCAGCACTGCCGCCAACCACGCCGACAACCACTTTGATGATGGCCAGGAAGATGTTGGCCAGCAGGCCCACCTGCACTGCCAGCATGCTTTGCAGGTGGCGACGTTTATTTTCGAGTATAGACTGCTGATGTTCCATGTGCTGCCGGGGGTAGACGAAAATAAAAAAGAAAATATCTTTAAATCATATACCGATTACGCGCCAAAGGCTATGCTTTTGGGTGAGATGAGAATGTCCCGGGCAGGTCTTGGTCAGTTTGAAGGAGCAGCGATATGAAAACACGGCTTGAACAGGATACCATGGGCGAAATTGCAGTGGCGGCAAACCGGTTGTGGGGAGCGCAGACCGAACGCAGTCTTCGTCATTTTTCCATTGGCGGGCAGCGGATGCCGCTGGCCCTGGTCCATGCCCTGGTGCGGTTGAAGCGGGTCTGTGCCGAAGTCAATTACCGGGTCGGAAAATTACCACTTCCCTTGCGCGATCTCATTGTCCAGGCCTGTGACGATATCCTCACCGGCCAATATGACGACGAATTCCCCCTGTCGGTGTGGCAGACGGGCAGCGGCACGCAGACCAATATGAATGTCAACGAGGTTATTGCCAATCGTGCCGCCATCCTGGCCAATGGCCATCTCGAACCGCCGCGGCCGGTACACCCCAATGACCACGTCAACATGTCGCAAAGCTCCAATGACATTTTTCCCTCGGCCATGCATGTGGCTGGGGTGCTGGCACTGGAGGATCATCTGCTGCCGGCAGTGGATGCGCTGCGGCGCACGTTATGGGACAAGGCGGCTGTTTATGCCGATTTGGTGAAGATTGGCCGGACCCATCTTCAGGATGCCACCCCGCTGACCCTGGGCCAGGAAATCAGCGGGTGGGCGGCCATGCTGGATAATAATCTCCGGCAACTGCGGCAGGGGGTGGAACAGCTGCGTTTTCTGGCAGTGGGTGGAACCGCGGTGGGAACCGGGCTCAATGCCCCGCCGGGGTTCGGCAGGGCGGTGGCCGCACAGCTCAGCAGCGAGACCGGCAAGCTGTTTTATACTCAGGAGAATAGCTTCCACGGACTCACCAGCCATGATGAGCTGGTCTTTACCCATGGGGCACTCAAGGCCCTGGCCGCGAACATGATGAAAATGGCCAATGACGTACGCTGGCTGGCCAGTGGCCCGCGTTGCGGCCTGGGTGAACTCAGCATCCCGGCCAATGAACCGGGCAGTTCGATCATGCCGGGCAAAGTGAATCCCACCCAGGCGGAGGCGGTGACCATGGTGGCCTGCCAGGTGTTTGGCAACGACGCCACCCTGGGGTTTGCGGCCAGCCAGGGCAACTTCGAACTCAACGTATTCAAGCCGGTGATTATCGCCGCGTTTCTGCAGTCCGTTACCCTGCTCACCGACGTGATCAACTCGTTCCATCATCACTGCATTGATGGCATGGTGCCTATTGTTGAGCATATCAGCCAGCATCTGCACAATTCGTTGATGCTGGTCACCGCGCTCAACCCGCATATCGGCTATGAAAAGGCGGCGGCGATTGCCAAGAAGGCGCATGCTGAAAATATTTCCCTGAAAGCAGCGGCCGTGTCTCTGGGATTGCTCAGCGCCGAGGAGTTCGACCGGCTGGTACGGCCGGAGGCCATGGTCGGCACCTTTCGGCCGCAGGTGAAGGACAGGCAGTCTGAGACGGGGGAGTGATATTTTGGGGAGATATCAGGCCCCTTTGTAAGGAAGATGCGGACAGGTTATGGCGCTGTATCCGGCAGACGGCTTTTATCGATAGCTGTTTTCTTGCCGTCAGCGCCGAGCGCCACGTAGGTAATAGCTGCTTCAGTTACCTTGAAGGTGGTGAACTGGTCCTTGCCGCCGGGCAGCAGGGGACGTACCCACACTTCCAGCATGATGCGCACCGAGGTGGTGCCTATCTTGAGTACCCGGCCATAGCAGCAGACCACATCGCCTACGCGCACCGGCTTGATGAACTTCATGCTTTCCACAGCCACCGTAGCGGTGCGGGTACGGGTGATTTCCTTGGCCAGCATGGAACCGGCCAGATCCATCTGCGACATGATCCAGCCACCGAAAATATCACCGTTAAAGCTCGCATCCGCAGGCATGGGCATGGTGCGGAGCAGCAGATGTCCCTGTGGTCTTTCGCGTGCGTCTGTCATGTCTATCCTCCGTATCACCCTGCGCCAGGGTGACCTGGTCGGGTCCGTCTGGCCCGTAAAAGCGGCACTCGCGGCAATTTGAGGTGGTGGTCCGGAAACGGGAAGACTATAATGCCACCCGTTCGGGGCATGCATGCTCCTGCATATTCACCTATTCCCGGAGAAAAAACTATGCAAATTGATTGGGCGTATCTACGTAAGGGGTGAGTTTCCAGTGCAAAAGCACAGGATGTGCTCACCAAGCGACAGATCCCTGTTGAACAGACTGAGTTTGCCCGCAAAGGCGCATTCGCAGGCGACGAAGCATGGCATCTGCTTTCCCAGGCCTCGGAGATTCTCGTGGCCAAGGGGAAAAAGGTGCAGGCCTTCAATCCCAAGGTTGATGACAAAGACGCGATTCTGGCCGTGGCTCTTGGCCGGAGCGGCACCCTGCGTGCTCCCACCCTGCGTGTGGGCGACCGTATTTTTGTCGGCTTTGGTGAAGGGCTCTATAACGAATATTTAGGATAACCACATGTCGGGACTTGATGCAGTTTTGCAGGAAGGGCTGGATGCGATCATCCACCAGGGACAGTACCGGTCACTGGTACCGGTGCTGCATCTTGACCAGGGGATGATTGAAATCAATGGATGCCGGTATCTGAATCTGGCTGGCAATGATTATCTCGGCCTGGCCACGGATCGTACGCTGGTGGAAGCCTTTTACCGGGAACAGCGTGCGGACAATCTTTTGGAGGATTTTGGTCTGGGCAGCACCGCCTCCAGATTGATGACCGGCAATACCCTGCCTTATATACGGCTGGAAGAGCGTCTCCGGGAACTGTATCATACCGAGGCAGTGCTGGTATTCAATTCCGGATATCATATCAATGTGGGTATTCTGCCGGCAGTGACGGACAAGCAGGATCTGATTCTCGCGGACAAACTCTGCCACGCCAGTATGATTGACGGTATGCGTCTGTCGCGGGCCAAGGTGGTCCGCTACCCGCACCTTGATTATGCAGCGATCGACCGCATTCTGGCCCGGGATCGCGACAAGTACCGGCAGGTTATTCTGGTAACGGAATCGATTTTCTCCATGGATGGTGATACCGCAGATTTGCAGCAGCTGGTCGCCATCAAGGACCGGTGGCGGGCTTCGTTGTATGTAGACGAAGCGCACGGTGTGGGCATTCGCGGAGAAAATGGCTGCGGGCTTGTTGAAGAGCAGGGCGTGCTCGGCCAGGTGGAAATTCTGGTGGGTACCTTTGGCAAGGCATACGGTGGGCAGGGATCGTTTGTGGCAGGTTCAAAGACGCTGATCGATTTTCTCCTGAATGCGGCACGGTCCCAGATTTTTTCTACTGCCATGCCGCCGGTCTCCGTGCACTGGTTGGAATTTGTTTTGTCACAGATACCACACATGCAAAAGCAGCGGCGCAAGGTGGCGGAATTGTCCGACCGGTTCCGGGAGGCTCTGCGGGCCCTTGATTTACGCACCGATGGCAGCAGTAATATTGTGCCCGTGATGGTGGGCGACGCCGAGCAAGCCGTGGCTGCGGCCCAGCGGGTTTGTGAAGCGGGCTATTGGGTGAAGGCGGTGCGGCCGCCTACGGTACCGGCCGGCACCTCGCGCCTGCGGCTCTCGCTCAACGCGGCCATGGACTGGGAGCAATTGGCTCCACTTCCGGCCATCATCAAAGCGGCGATGGAGTAAAGAGTGCAGGCAGCCTGGGTACAACAGAAAGGACAGAACCAGT
>DAIODL010000025.1:0-14347 GCA_036746815.1 Desulfobulbus sp. | reverse complement strand
GGTGAAAACTCGGGTCGTGGCTCAGGGCCAGCAGATCGTGCGTGTGGATCGGGAGGTGGCAG
Source organism: Desulfobulbus sp. (assembly GCA_036746815.1). GTDB lineage: Bacteria > Desulfobacterota > Desulfobulbia > Desulfobulbales > Desulfobulbaceae > Desulfobulbus. Next base: position 14,285 of record DAIODL010000025.1, on the reverse strand, counting down.
CGCCGTTATCACGGGAGTCCCTGGAAAAACTGCTTGCCATTCTCACTCAGAGTATTGACGATTTTGATGCGGTTATTGTCTCTGATTACGCCAAGGGCGTTGTCAGTGAACAGTTGATGGTGCCCCTGCATCATTTGTTGGAGCAAGCCCGTCAGCGTACCCACAAAACGATTCCTTTGGTAGTTGATCCCAAGCCTTCGAATATTCAGTGTTTTGTGGGCGCCACGGTCATTACCCCCAATCATCATGAAGCCCGTCAGCTCTCCGGTATGATCCTTGACAACGATGTCAGCCTGGGAGCTGCAGCCCGCCAGATCCGTGATGACATTGGCTGCAAGGCCGTGCTCATCACCCGGGGTGAGGCTGGTATGGCTCTGCTTCAGGAAGATGATCGTCTGGTTACTATTCCTACCATGGCAAAAGAGGTGTTTGACGTTACCGGCGCCGGTGACACCGTGGTTGCCACCTTATCGCTTGCGCTTGCCAGTGGCGCCTGTATGTGCGATGCGGCAGCGCTTGCCAATTATGCGGCCGGCGTGGTTGTGGGCAAAGTCGGCACGGCCAGTGTGTCCGCGCAGGAACTGCTGCAGACCATTGAAAAGAATCAGATGGAAGCCTGTGCAGCTGAGCATTGATCAAAAACGTGAGTCAGGAGAATAGAGTACCATGCAATTGCGGAGCATGACGGGATTCGGACGGGGTGAGGCTGCCGAAAGCGGAAGAACTTGGGTCGCTGAGGTACGCACGGTCAATCACCGTTTTTTGGATCAACGGGTGATTTTGCCCCGGTTGTTTTCCGCTATGGAAGATCCTGTGAAAAAAGTGGTCGCGAAAGTCATGGATCGCGGTCGTGTTGATATAACCTTAAGTTTACTCGGTGTTTCTCCCGTTGAGCCACAACTGGTGGTGAATGAGCGAGTGGCTCGCCAGTATTATCAGTGCCTGCACCAGTTGGTTTCCGACTATCATCTCGACGGGAACATTCGTCTGAATGATATGCTCACCCTGCGGGATGTGATCACGCTTGAAGAGCCCCGGCCAGATATGGAACATGAATGGCAGCTGATCAGTCAGGCGCTTGAGGATGCCCTTGTGGCGTGCAATGCGATGCGCGAACAGGAAGGCGCCGCGCTGCATGATGAATTGATGGGGCGTCTGGGTATTTTTGAATCCATCGTTTCTAAGATCGAGGAAAATCTTCCGGAGTTGCAGCGACAGCGGGAAACGGAATTGCGGACCCGGGTTGAAAAACTGCTCGACAGTATTGATCTTGATCCTATCCGGCTGGCACAGGAAACCGCCATAATGGCGGACAAAAGTGATGTGACGGAAGAGGTTACCCGTCTGCACAGCCATATTGCGCAGTTTCGCGTTTTTCTTGATGCTGGCGAACCCGTGGGCCGTCGACTTGATTTTTTGTTGCAGGAGTTTCTGCGCGAGGTCAATACCCTGGTGTCCAAGATTGCCAACGCCGGCATTGCTCATCTTGGCGTGGAGATGAAGAACGAGGTGGAAAAACTGCGCGAGCAGGTGCAGAACATCGAGTGATTCCCCCGGAGTGCAGGGTTTATGGACAGCAAACTCGTTAATATTGGCTTTGGTAACGCGGTAAAGGTGAGCCGGATACTGGCTGTGGTCAATCCTGGTTCATCACCGGTGCGCAAGTTGAAAGAAGAGGCCCGCCTCGAAAAAAAATTGATCGATGTAACCGAGGGCCGGCGCACTCGGGCCATTGTGCTGCTGGATACAGGGCACCTGCTGTTGTCCTCGGTGCAGCCGGAAACCATCAGCCAGCGTCTGCTGGCCATGGATCAGGAACGTCAAAACCCCAAACAGATGCTGTCCCGTGCTAAACAGGATTTCGATGACAAGTAATGGTCTGCTTTTTGTCCTTTCCGCCCCATCGGGCTGTGGCAAAAGTACGATTGTCCACCAGGTGATGCAGAACATTCCCAACCTGGAATTTTCCGTTTCTCATACCACACGCAAGCCACGGCCAGGTGAGGTCGACGGCAGAGATTATCATTTTGTCTCACCGGAAGCATTTACTGCGCTTCGTGAACAACGCCCCTGCGGTTTTCTGGAGTGGGCCGAGGTGCATGGCTGCTGGTACGGGACAAGTGTCGCGGCTGTCGAGCAGTGTATGCGCGAAGGACGCGATGTGCTTCTTGATATAGATGTCCAGGGCGCAGCACAGGTACGCCAGCGCGCCAACCCAGTGACGGTGTTCATTGTTCCGCCTTCCCTGAAAATTCTTGAACATCGCCTCCGCCAGCGAGGTACGGAAGAGGAAACAACGATCGTGCGCCGTCTCAACAACGCCCGCAAGGAACTGGCGGTTGTCGATGCCTACGATTATGTGATTGTTAACGACCGTCTTGATGACGCTGTGGAAGCACTGCAGAGTATCATTCTTGCTGAGCGTTGCCGACAGCGACGTGACCGGGCCGGTCATCCCTTGCAATGGGAGCGCGGTTGAAGCATATGGAGCAACGCAGGAAAGTGGCGCCCGAGGCAAAGAGACCCGGTACTGCGGACCCGGCCGAGGATCTGATCTGGGGTCTCAATGCTGTCTGGGAGGCGCTTGATCAGTCTGTCAAGGGGATGGGGCGCACCGTAAGTGAGGTGCTTGTCCAGTCAGGTAAGGCGGGTGAGCGGCTGCAGACCATTATAGACACCGCGCGAGAACATGGCATTCCGGTACGATTTGCCGAGCCCACCCGTATGCGGGTGCCGAAAAATTGTCGGCATCAGGGCGTGGTGGCGCGGTTGAGTGAGGCCAGGTTTCTGGATCTGGACGAACTGCTGAGCAGTATCCAGGCAGAGGATGTGCCGCGTATCCTTGCCCTGGATTCCATTCAGGATCCGCAGAATCTGGGCTCCATGCTGCGCTCTGCTCTGGCTGCGGGATTTTCCAGGGTTATTATGACCCGTGAGCGCAGCGCTCCCATCACTGGCACGGTGGCCCGTACCTCCGCGGGGGCGGTCGCGCATCTGCAGATCTGCCGGGTGGTGAACCTGGCGGATGCGCTGAATATACTCAAGGAGCACGGCTTCTGGACCTTTGGCGCTGTCGCCGAAACCGATACGGTCTCCATATACGATGCTGATTTCAGCGGCCCGGTCTGTCTGGTTATTGGCAGTGAGGGTAAGGGGTTGCGGCCCTTGGTACGGCGGCAGTGCGATCACTTGGTGACCATCCCCATGCCTGGTTCTTTTAACTCACTCAATGCCTCTGTTGCAGCTGCGGTGATCATGTTTGAAATCGCCCGCCGCCAGTAAAAGAAGAGGCGTTCTGTACATAAAAAAAACCGGAGCTCAATGTATGAGCCCCGGTTTTTTTTACCTTTTTTTCTGCATCTGGGATTTGAGCAGATCGCCCAGCGTTCCCATGGATTGGGATTCCTTGCTCACAGGAGGAAGCGTGTAGGCTTCCTCGTCCTCGATTGCCCGTGGCTTTTTGGATTTCGCGGATTCGACAAAATCTTCAGGTACCAGGGAAATGCGTTTTTGCGCGGAATCAACAGCGTCGATTTTGACCGTGATTTCCTGACCAACCTCGACCACCTCCCGGGGATGATGAATACGCTTGCCGCTCCCCAGTTTGGAAATATGGATGAGTCCGTCGACACCGGGCTCCAGTGTGACAAACGCGCCAAATTCGGCCAAACGGCATACCGTGCCCTTATGCAGGGAGCCTGCGGTATAGCGGGCAACGGCGGTATCCCACGGGTTGGGCAGGGTGTCGCGAAGGCTGAGGGAGATGCGGTCGCGGTCCCAGTCCAGCTTTTTAACCATTACCTGGACCTGCTGACCGCGGCTGATCACATCGTCTACCCGGGTTGTCTGACCCCAGGCGAGTTCGGAAATGGGGATGAGCCCATCCACGCCGCCGATATCGACAAAGGCGCCGAAGTCGCGGATAGAAGTCACCACACCGTTAACCTGCGTGCCCTCGGTCAGGGTCTGCTTCAGTGCCTCACGTTCCTGCTGCCGTTGTTCCTCCTGAATGGCACGGGCCGAGAGAATAATGTTTCTGCCTTGGTTGCCGTATTCAATAATCTTGAAGGTCAGCGTTTTCTCCAGATATTCATCCGGGTCTTCCACCTTGCGGATATCCATCTGTGAGTAGGGGCAGAAGCAGCGATGCCCGGCTACGGTAATGGAAAATCCGCCTTTCACATTACCCGTCACCTTACCTTCCACCGGAATTCCTGCCTGAAAGGCTTCTTCCAGTTCCCGTGAACCTGCTTGGTTTGACCCCATTTTGGTGGTGAACACCATTTCGCCGCTACGTTCTGCCAGAAAAAAAACAGTGACACGATTGCCCACAGCCACGGTTAAGGCACCGGAGTCGTCGCGCAGTTCGGATGCATGCATCACGCCCTCACTTTTTCCCCCGATATCCAGAAAGATGTTTTCGCCGTTGATGCCAGCGACCGTGGCGTCAATGCGATTACCGGGTTGCAGGGTGTTTTTGGAGATCGTTTTTGCCTGGAACAATTCTGCGAAGGTTTCGTCACTCATGATGTTTTTTTAGGGAAGTAAGTTGACCGATGTGCGCCAAGTGTGTCACCGGTGGTTATTATCCATCGTTTATAGATGGTTTTTCTATTTATCCTGCAATACCATCATCTGTCCTGTGAATTCCCTGTGCACGGAGTGCTCTTCAAGGTTTATCAGAACAAAGGACGGCTGTGTTTCATCACCCAGCAAATCGCCTGGATTCAACAGCATACAGCTTCCAACCTGCTCGACCTTGTAAATATGGTTATGTCCATAGCAAACCAGATCAAAATCTCCCGTGCGGGCGAGTTTTCTGGCTACCTCCGGATAGTGGATGACGCCAATGCGCCATTTGTCGATATTCAGAAAAGCATACGGGCCATGGTGATGCAGGTTGTGGAAGGATTTGTCGCAAGCCTCGGCAATTTGGTGCTGATCACCGACATTATTGCCATACACCAGATGCACAGGTCCATTAAACGCGTGCAGATGTGTGAGCATAAAGGGAGATATGAGATCACCACAGTGGATGAGCAGGTCAGCTCGTGCCTGATTGGCACGCAACACGGCCGAATGTAGATTGGCAACCTGATCGTGACTGTCGGATAAAACGGCGATGAGCATGGGATATGTATACGTAAGTAAAAAAAGCCGAGCCCTTCATGGCTGCCATACACAGTCATGAAGGGAAAAATTTCGTTCCTTTGTACTCTGCTTCCCTGCCTGCGGCAATCTCTTTCATGGAAGAAAACGGATAGATGCGCTGATTTTTCTTATTGCCGGATCACCTCGGTACCTGGAGCAAGGTCAAGATGCATCAATCGCTGCTGTTCCCGTTGCGTATCACTGATTGATAGTTTGTTACGACGTATATTGCTGAAGGTGAGCTCGGTGAAGGTTCCCATATTATCTTCCATGAGCAGCCGTTGTACAATCCCGCTGCCATCAATCCAGATCTGTATGCGCTTAACCTGGGGCTGCGGCTGGAGAGGGATAAGCTGCATGGCCTGCATGCCCTTAGGGGGATCACTTAAATTCAAGAGGGGATCTGGTGCGATGACATGGAATTGATCCGTCAACTTCTGAGCACCGGTAAATAGGGCATAGGTGAAATCACTGTCCATGTCGGTCACAGGAGTGATAATCAGCTGCTTGTCCTGCGGCGTGTAAATGGAGAGTTCCTTGCCGTCATTGAGAATAACCTGTTGTGTTGGTTCCTTGTAATCCCAGCGCATCACGCCACTGTTGCCAGAAGGCGCAGTCCCTGTGCGGTAAAAGGTGGCTGTTCCTTTGCCATTTTTTGTACGGCCATTTGTTTCGGTTACCTGGGAAAAATCAAACTGCAGGCTGTAGAGTTTCTGGTAGGTGGCCTGCAACCGGTTGACCTGTGCGGTTAATGTGCCCTGCGATGGGGTTGCCGGTACAGAAGATGCGGCCAAAAGTAAACAGCTGATAACAATAAAACCGAGAAAGAGACGATTAGACATCAGTTTTCTCCAGAAGAACAGTACGGCCAAAGATGGTACTGGCCAGTGCGTGTGCAGTGGTGGGTACATCGGAAACAAAAAAACGGCTGGGCACATCAGGCGTATAGAGTTGCGAGCGCAGCTGCGCATCATGATCCAGAAGTGTTTTCAGATGCAATGCCACTTCCACAGAAGAATCAATGATATGGACACCACGTCCAATTCGTGGGGCAATGATTTTCTTGAGCAGCGGATAATGGGTACAACCCAAAATCAGGGTGTCGATCTGTTGCGCGCGCAGCGGTCGCAGGTACTGCTTGGCAATCATTTTGGTTTCGCGGCGTTCGAGCCACCCTTCTTCGACGAGCGGTACCAGCAGTGGGCAGGGTTGTACATAAACCTGACATTGAGGCCGGGCCTGTTTCAGGCGTATCTCATACTGTCGGGAATTGATCGTGGCTCGAGTGCCAATGAGTCCGATCCGTCCAGTAACGCTGATAGATGCCGCTTTTTCCACGGCAGGCTGAATCACATCAATGATGGTTTGCGCATAATGATCACGCAGATATTGAGAGGCCGTACTCGCTGCGGTATTACAGGCAATAACAATCAGCTGTGCCCCCTGGCGCAATAAAAAGTCGGTGTTACGCCGGGAATACTCGGTAATCATGTCCGGACTTTTGGATCCGTAAGGTGAACGGGCAAGATCTCCCAGATACACAAAGGGATAGCCCGGGCAAAGTGTTTCTATGGCACGGGCCACCACCATCCCGCCAACACCAGAATCAAAAATACCAATCATTGCAAAAAACTCGCATAATACATTCAACAAAAATTATATAGATACCTGGGAATATGCAGCAGAAAAATGCTGATATAGAAAATTGTACAGCAACCGGCATAAAAAGAAAGTGTATGAGATATTACAGCCTCACAAAAAACAATAAAAAAAATCAAGTGACGATAGTCTTTCTATAGTCACTTGATTTTTAAGAGCAAAGCAAAATTGTAACAAACTTATTTCTTTTTGCTTGCTTCCTTGGTACGCATTTCAATTGCTTTGCGAAGATTTGCAGGCAAACCACGCTCCTTGCCGGATTGTGAACGTTTTTCAGAAAGAGCTTTTGCGCAGAGAGGTTGCCGGGCAGAGAAACCATATTTTTTGCGATACTCTTTTGCGTTAAGATTGTGCGATTTCAAATGCTTGGGAGAAAGCATCTTGAATTCTTGACCACATTCCAAACAGACAATTTTGTTTTTTTGAATGGACTTTTTAGGATCCATTACTGGACTGCTTTCCTCAAGACTGACTTCAGTCTCAACACATTCGCTTCCCTGCAATGCTTTCAGGGTTTGAAAAGTATCGTTCAATGCCGCCTTGATTTCCTCGGTCGTCATTTGTTTAGTGCTAATCTGTGATTGAATGATCTCAGCGGTCATTTCAACAAGAGATTTTCCCATCATGTTCTCCTCGATAAATATTGAGAGGGGCTAACTACCCTCCGGAAATGCATTTTACTAATAATAAGAAAAAATCAACTACATCGCAATTATTTTATTTGGGATTACGATAAAAAACAATCTGGAGAAACATAGAAATAAATAATTAATAAAGAAAAACGCTGCTTTTGCCAAAAAAATGCGTAAAATTTTCGTATTTTAAGTGCGAAATTAAGAAAATAGTGGCTAAAAATAATTTTAGCATAGAAATAATGTTTTGGGCGGAGACATTGACACTGGCAGTAAGAAGCATTATTTTCGATTTGTTTATAGATTTTCTGTACAAACTCTAATGAGTTTAATGAATTAGCATTATCAATGCATTGCTGAGGGGTGCTTTCATGCCTGTCTACGAATACGAATGCAGTAAATGTAAAAAAGTATTTGAAGTTCAACAACATATTGCCGATGAGCCCGTTGCCGTATGTCCTGACTGCGGTGGACCGGTGCACAAGTTGATTTCTAGAAGTTCGTTCCAGTTGAAGGGAGGGGGTTGGTATTCCGATGGTTACAGCAGCTGTTCTTCCGGTGTGGGTACAGCTTCATCCAGCACGAAGAGTGAGGGGAGTGGAAGTTGTCCCTCTGGTGGGTGCTGCCACTGCCCGTCGGCCCAGTAACAACCTTTCGTATATCTAGATCTGCCCACCCGGCTTATGCCGGGTTTTTTTATTTGTGTGGCTCAATCTTTGGTAATAATGGCCATGGCGTCACCATAGGAAAAAAAGCGGTACCTGTTGGTGACCGCTTCCTGGTAAGCGCTCAGAATATGTTCTCTTCCCGCGAGAGCGGAGACCAGGAAGAGGAGCGATGATTTGGGCAGGTGGAAGTTGGTGATGAGATTATCGACTATCTGAAAGTGAAACCCCGGATAGATAAAAAGATCGCAACTGCCCTGCATGGAATGTACCTGGCCCTCTTTTGCTGTAAACTCCAAGGTGCGCACCGAAGTGGTGCCTACGGCCCAGATCCTGTTGCCTGCTCCTTTGGCGCGGTTGATTTTACCCGCACTCTCAGGTGAAAGTTCGATCCATTCCCGATGAATATGATGCTGGCGGATGTCTTCGGCCCGTACCGGAGCAAAGGTACCGTAGCCCACGTGGAGCACAACGGGGACAATCTCCACTCCCATGGCTTTGATTTCCTGCAGGAGCTTGTCGCTGAAATGGAGACCGGCTGTGGGCGCGGCCACTGAACCAGTCTGGCGGGCATAGCGGGTCTGGTAGCGGGCCCGGTCCTCCAGGGTGCTGCCCTGGGAACGGTTGATATACGGTGGCAGTGGCACCTGACCATGCCGGCTCAGTACCGTTTCCAGACTGCCTGTATCATCCCCCTGATACTCCAGGGTGACCCTTACTTCTCCCTGTTCATCGATAGAGTTGACCCGGGCACGCAGTTGATCGCTGAAATGGAGAAAACTGCCCACTTTGGGCCGTTTGGAGCTTTTGATCAGAGCCGCTGCTGTTGCCTGGTGCCAGGACGTTGGTCCATCGGCCTGATCTTCCGTCACCGGATGGGGGAAATGGAGCAGGAAAAGCTCCGCCTTACCGCCGCTTTCCTTGTGCCCGAGCAGACGAGCGGGAAAAACCTTGGTGGTGTTGACCACCAGGATATCCGAAGGGCGCAGATACTCAAGAATATCGTGGAAATGGCGGTGCACAGGCCTTTGCTGGTCTGGCAACAGCACCATGAGCTTTGATTGGTCGCGTTTTGCTTCGGGAAATTGGGCGATACGGTCCGGCGGGAGGTCGTAATCGTACGCATCCAGCTGGTAGATGGAATCGATCATGAAAAAAGCACTGGTTAAAACTGGGGTGATGTCCTTGCAAAGGTCGCTAACCTACTTTACATTGCAGTAAATGTCTTGGCAAAAGAGGAGCTCAAGGTAAAAAATTGTATATTTCTGTCCGATGTTCAATGATTGAAGATGGTTTTCCGTATCATCCTTCTGCGGATGCAATGAATCATGTTTCTTGTCACTGCTGCGACCCATTTTGAACTGGCCGCATTCTCCCGTTGCTGTCCCGCATCTTCTGCCTGGGCCGGGTTGTGTACCGGTGTGGGACCGGTGGAAACCGCGACGCGTCTCACTTCCTTCCTGGCAACCTGTCATCAGCCCATAGAGGGCGTGGTGAACATGGGAGTGGGCGGTGCCTATTTCCGTGAAGCCGGCGGCGCGGGACTGGGTGACCTCTGCGTGGCTCATCGTGAAGTCCTCGGTGACCTGGGGATCTGTATGGGGGAGCGGGTTGTGCCGCTCACCGGCGAAAATCTGGATGTACATGATGCTTTTTTCCTGCATTCCCCCTTTTTGCAACAGGTGTGCTTGTTGCTCGCTGAGGCTGGCTATATCTTTCACCAGGGTACCTTTGTCACAGTGAGTTGTGTCAGTGGCACCCGGCGGCGCGGGGACGCGCTGCAGAGGCAATATCAGGCACTCTGTGAGAATATGGAGGGGGCTGCGGCAGCCAGAGCGTGCCATCATTTTCAGTTGCCCCTGGCAGAAGTGCGGTGTATTTCCAATATGGTGGAAGATAGGAACCCCAAAAACTGGTGTCTGCGCGAGGCCTGCAACCGCTGCGGTCAGGCCGTGGCACAGGTGGTGAAAGGATTAACCCATGACTGACATGCCTTCTCTTTCTCTGGGATATTCCCCCTGTCCTAATGATACCTATATTTTTAATGCCCTGGTGCATGGGCAGGTCAGGGCGGATCTGGCCCGGTTCCAGCCACCGTTTCTGGAGGATGTGGAAACGCTTAATGACTGGGCTCTGGCAGGCCGGTTGGACGTGACCAAACTTTCCTTCCATGCTCTAGGGCATGTACTGGATGAGTACGCATTGCTGCCCAGCGGCGCAGCTCTTGGGCGGGGTTGCGGACCACTGCTGATCACCAGTCAACAGACGGCGAATAGTCCTCTGCAGCAATGGAAAATAGCCATTCCCGGACATCTGACCACTGCGGCGCTGCTGCTGCGTCTTTACCAGCCCGAGTGCACCAACCTGGTGGTTATGCGGTTTGACCAGATCATGGATGCCATTCTGCGAGGTGAGGTGGATGGTGGTGTCATTATCCATGAAAGCCGTTTCACCTATCAGGCGCTGGGGCTTCGCTGCCTGCAGGATCTGGGGCAATGGTGGGAATCGGCCACAGGCCTGCCCATTCCTTTGGGATGTATTGTTGCCAGGCGCTCTCTTGGCGAAGTTTTGCGACAGGATATCGGCCGGGCCATTTACGAGAGTATTCTCTCGGCTGATGCGCATCCCCGGGAATGTTTGCCTTATATTCGCGAGCACAGCCAGGAAATGGAAGAGCAGGTGGTGCAGAGCCATATCGGTCTTTATGTGAACGATTTTTCCAAGGATCTTGGCGGAGAGGGGGAACGGGCAGTGCGTGAGCTGCTGCGCCGCGGCGCTGCAATCGGTCTTTTCCCGGAGGCACAGTCGTTGTGGTGATGGCGCCTTCTGCTGTCCCGCAAGATGTTGCCCTTGCACCAGTCTGGGGCTGTGTGCTCATTGGTGGTAAAAGCAGCCGCATGGGCACTCCCAAGCACCTGATTGTCGAGGATGGGCAAACCTGGGTTGAGCGGGCTGTCGCGTTGTTGCGGCAGGTTGCCAGTGAGGTAATTATTGCCGGTAGCGGTGTGCTGCCAGCGTCACTTGTTTCTCTTCGCCGGGTGGCTGATGTGGCTGATGTGGGTGGGCCGCTTGCCGGCATTCTCGCAGCCTTGCGGGCTGTTCGCGAGGTGTCCTGGCTGGTGGTTGCCTGTGATCAGCCCGATATTACTCCAGCCGCCCTGCAGTGGCTGTTGAGCTGCCGTGGCCCCGGTGTTCTGGCGGTCCTGCCGGATGTCGCCGGGAATGGGCGGGTGGAACCACTGCTGGCCTATTATGATCGGGCCATTTTACCGCTGCTTGAGGATATGGCTGGGGCTGGTCATCACCGTTTAAACCGGTTACAATCATTTGCGGGAGTATGCACACCGTGTCCTCCGGCCGCGTTACACGACTGCTGGCATAATATCAACACGCCCGCGGAGCTGGCCCGGACGAATGGGCGTTTTCCCGCAGATCATGCTCGGTGAGCCTGTATGTATCGGAGCGGCGCAATCGTCTGGCCGAGCAGTGACAAACAGCGGGATGAAGATACAAATAATTACAGAGTGTCCAGGTATGTTATGCCCGTGTTCAGCAAGATATGCGCTGATTATTTAAGGAATAATATGATCGTGAAAGGACCTGGTGACCACTTCTCACTACCACCGCTCTTGAGTGGTCTGGATCATTATTTTGCCAATGTCATGGTGGACTGCCCCTATGGGCAGCCGTGTCAAGCTGTTTATCATCAGGCAATACTGGGCCGGCTTGATGACCGGACGATGAACGAATTCCTCGCAGCTGGTTACCGTCGTAACGGTAACTGCATGTACAATATGCACTGCCCCGAATGCCATCTCTGCGTGCCCATCCGCATTCGCCCCAGTGATTTTCAGCCCAATCGCAACCAGCGCCGCGTGTGGAAGAAAAACCAGGATGTCATCGTGGAGATCGCTCCGCTGACCATGTCACCCGCCAGTCTCGACCTTCTGCAGCGCTTCCTGTCCACACGTTTTCCCGATGGGCAGAGTTCTGCGGAGAGCTATTACGCAGGGTTCTTTATTACCAGTATCAGCAATTGTTTTGAGCTGCGTTACAAGGTGCAGGGAAAGGTTTTTGGTGTCTGTATTGTGGATGGTTCCGCAGACTGGTTCAATGCGGTGTATTTCTTTTTTGATCCGAATCAGGGATGGCGCAGTCCGGGCACGCTCAATATCCTGACGTTAAATAATCTCTGTCTGCGCCATAATATAAAGATGCTGTATCTGGGCTACTGGATCGATGGCCAGGTGGGAATGGACTACAAGAGCAGATTTCGCCCCCATGAACTGCTGCTGGATGGACAGTGGCAGGTTCAGAAATAATGTTTACTGCAGGATGCTGAAATCTGTCCCGCAGCTATTTTTTTTGGGGTGAACGGAGCAGAATTCTTGTGATTTCAGCGGGAACACCAATGCGGCAGAAAAAGCCGCTCCACAGGCCCGTGCCCGGGCTGACATAAAGCTGCATATCTCCCATTTGATAAAGACCACGGATATAGCCGTGGTTGAACGCAGCCACCAGTGGTTTGAGAAAAAACAGCTGGCCGCCGTGCGTATGGCCGGAAAGCTGTACATCTGCCCTGCAGGTTTGGTTGGTTTTTGGAGGCCGGTGCTGCAGCAGGATGTGGATGCCTGGCAGTCGTTGTTGCTGCAGATGGGTGCAGTCCGGTCCGGGTTCCCCAAACCGCAACGCGGTGGGATCGGTGAGGCCGATTAACACCAGTTGTTTGCCGCGTACGGAAAGCGTCCTTTCCTCATTTTCCAGCATTACAATCCCCAGCTTCCTGAAGACCGGCAGCCATTTTGCTGCATCGCTGTAGTATTCGTGGTTGCCATTGATGCCAAAGATCCCGTAACGGGCCTTCAATTCACCGAGTGGCGCAACATCCTGGCGCAGTGTCTCTGGGCTGCCGTCAATCATATCGCCTGTAAGGACAATAAGATCCGGCTGTACTCCATTGGTTCGGTTCACCACCTGCTGCAGCCAGCGTTTCTTGAGGAGTGGGCCGACATGCAGATCGGTGAGCTGCACAATGGAGAGTCCGTCCAATGCTGGTGGCAGCCGGGGCAGGGTAAGAGTGACAGTTCGTACCTCGGGTACCTGTAGCGCCTGCCAGGTACCAAAAAGGGAGAGCGTGAGAGCAAGGGTGATCATGCCCGCACCCCGGATGCCCGGTGTCCACGGGAGGTGCCAGTGGCTGCCCAGCCTGCGGTTGATCCAGAGCAGCAGAATCAGGATGTCCTTGAATACCAGGAGGCACACCAGAAGCAGATAGGCGTTGAACAGAATTTCAATATCCAGCAGGAGCCAGGTGGGGAGGCCAGGACTGATGAACGAGCCGCCCAGCAGTTTGTAGAGGGAGAATTTGAGGCTGAGTGCAAGCACCACCAGGGCTGCTGCTGTTTTGGCCTGCCATCGCCACGGCAACGGCCGGATCAGGCTGAGCAGCACATAGCAGAAAAACAGGAGATGGATGGAAATAAGCCGCATCGTTTTGGTGGGGACAAAGCGATAAGAAAGTAAAGCGCCGCGTTAACTCCTGCAACGAACAGCAGATGCTTGCAGGCAGATGTTTGAGAGAGAGAAAAAGGCCGGGAAAACTCCCGGCCTTTGTTACTTCCCTGTTATTCTTTTTCCTTCCAGTCGGGCCGCAGATGCAGCTCGGTGAGCTGCTTGCGGGAGACCGTGGAAGGCGCATCGGTAAGCGGGCAGGTTGCCTTCTGGGTTTTGGGGAAGGCAATCACGTCGCGGATGGAGCTTGAGCCGGTGAGCAACATCATCAGCCGGTCCACACCAAAGGCGATACCGCCATGGGGCGGTGCGCCCAGCTGCAGGGCCCGCAGCAGGAAACCGAATTTTTCCTGCGCTTCCGCATCGTCAATGCCCAGCGCCTTGAACACCCGCGCCTGCATGAGCGGGCTGTGGATACGGATGGAGCCGCCGCCGATCTCGTTGCCGTTGAGCACCAGGTCATAGGCACGGCTTTTGACCGCACCGGGGTCGGTTTCCAGCAAATCGAGCTGATCCTCGTTGGGTGCGGTGAAGGGGTGATGCACGGCGGTGAAGCGCTTCTCCTCCTCGTTGTATTCGAGCAGCGGGAATTCGGTGATCCACAGAAAGTTGAACTGGTTGTCATCCACCAGGTGTAAGTGCCGGGAGAGTTCCAGCCGCAGCTCGG
>DAIODL010000024.1:0-14373 GCA_036746815.1 Desulfobulbus sp. | reverse complement strand
AAAGCGGCGTCCCCTCCTCAAGGGTCAGCTCATACAGGGAAAGGTGGACAGGATGCTCGTCAAGCACCATTTCCAAAGTCTGCTGCCAGGATAGGGAAGTCTGGCCGGGCAGGCCATACATGAGATCACAGCTCAGGTTATCAAACCCGGCATTTTTGGCCGCGCGGATGGCATGCAGGGCGGTGTCCCGGTCATGGATGCGGCCAATGACCGCAAGTTCCCTGTCATCCAGGGATTGTATCCCTATGGACAGCCGGTTGTATCCGGCGCGGCGCAGCTGCGCGAGGCCTCTGGCATCGATAGTGCCCGGATTCACCTCAATGGAAATTTCAGGTTCCGCGGCACTCCAGGAAAAGGACGATCGGCACAGCGCGAGCAGCTCCGCAAGCTCACCTGGAGTGAGCATGGAGGGGGTACCGCCACCCAAAAAAAAGGTGGCGAACCTGAGTTCACGCACCTCGGCAAGCTGGGCGCAGGCCGCTATCTGGCGATGCAAAGCGCTCAAAAACCGCTGCCGCTCTCCCGCCCGTGGCACCTGGGAAAAAAAACTGCAATACCTGCACTTGCGCTGGCAAAAGGGGACATGCACATACAGCCCGGCCCGGCTAGCAAGTGTCATTTCCCAGCTCCGCTCAATATGCGGCTGCACTCCTCGCGGATGGAGGCCATGAGGCCGTGATCGGCAAAGCTATACACCGTATCGCCACTGCCGATGATGAGATGGTCCAGCAACTGGATATGCATGAAGGAACAGATGAGGTGGAGCGAACGGGTGAGTTCTTCGTCCTGACGGGAAGGTTTGAGGCTGCCGGAGGGATGATTGTGGGCGATGACCAGTGCGCTGGCGTTGCGGGCCAGGGCCGCTTTGATCAGTTCGCGGGGATAGACCGTGTTGACAGACACCGTACCCTCGGCCATCACCTGGGTATCAATGATGGCGTGCGCGGCGTCGAGAAACACGACCGTGAGCACTTCGTGCTCAAGCCCGCGCATGGCATGGATAAGATAATCGGCCACCGCGCGGGAGGAATGCACATATTTCTTGCCCACCACCCGCTGCCGCAGGTAGCGCCGGGCCACACTCTGAATAAACTGCAAAGCAAAAATGTTCTTGGAGCCGATACCCTTGATCTGCTGCAGCTCCACGGGTGCAGCATCAAGTACGGCAGGCAGGCTGCCAAAACGCTGGAGCGCCTGGCGCGCAGCCTCCTTGCAGTCGGAACGCGGGGTACCAAAGGTCAACAGCAGTTCAATAATCTCGCTGTCGGTAAAGGCATCAATGCCCTGCTCCAGGAATTTATCCCGTAGCCGCTGCCGGTGCCCTTCACCCTTGTGCTGCCACTGCTCCTTATCCACCCTATTTGGACAGTTCCTTTTGAAAAAGTTCGTTGGCCATCTGCGGATTGGCCTGGCCCTTGGTTTTCTTCATCAATTGACCGACAAAAAATCCCAGCACCTTGCCCTTGCCCTCTCGAAACTGCTGCACCTGATCGGGATTGGCGGCAATGATTTCCTGCACCAGGGCCACGAGCTGGCCCTCGTCACTCATCTGCACCAGCCCCTTTTCCTTGACAATGACCTCTGGATCCTGGCCGCTGGCAAGCATTTCCGTGAGTACGGTCTTGGCAATCTTGCCGGAAATCTTGCCCTCTTCGGTCATGATGAGCAATTTGGCCAGCTGTTCAGGCTGAACCGGGCAGGTTGCGATCTGATCCGGGCTGAAGTCACGCAGAAGCTCGGTACCGATGAAGTTGGCCAGCTTTTTGGCATTCCCGTACACGCGGTAGGCCGCCTCAAAATAGTTGGCCAGATCGCGGGAAGCCGTCAGCAGGGAAGCGTCGTAGTCGCTCAGCTCATAATCCCGGATAAACCGCTGCCGCCGTTTATCCGGCAGCTCCGGCAACACCTTGCGCACCGCCTCGATCCAGTCGGCATTCACCTGCACGGGCACCAGATCAGGATCCGGGAAATAGCGGTAATCATGCGCCTCTTCCTTGCCGCGCATGGATTCAGTGCGTCCCTTGTCCGGATTCCACAACAGGGTCTCCTGGGTCACCTTACCACCATCCAGAAGCAGGTCGCGCTGGCGTCTGATTTCGTAATCAAGGGCCATCTGCACGTTACGGAAGGAGTTCATATTCTTGAGTTCCGTACGTGTGCCAAACTCCTGCTGTCCCCGCGGGCGTAGGGAAATATTGGCGTCACAGCGAAAGCTGCCCTCCTGCATGTTGCCATCGCAGATATCAAGATACTGCACAATGGCATGCAGCTTTTTCAGGTAGGCGGTGGCCTCTTCAGGGGAGCGCATATCCGGCTCGCTGACGATTTCCAGAAGCGGCGTACCGGCCCGGTTCAGATCCACATAGCTCACGGGCTCACGATCATCATGCACCAGCTTGCCGGCATCCTCTTCCATGTGAATACGGGTGATGCCGATCGTTTTGGGCTCCTGTCCCTCCACCTCGATCTCCAGCTTGCCGTGCTCGCAGATAGGTAGCTCAAACTGGGAAATCTGATAGCCTTTGGGCAGATCCGGGTAAAAATAATTTTTGCGGGCAAACCGGTTAACCTGGTTCAGAGTGGAATCCGTTGCCAGTCCGAGCTTGATGGCCGACTCCACCACCTTACGGTTCAGCACCGGCAGCGAACCGGGCATGCCCAGACAAACCGGGCAGGTATGGGTATTGGGTGAGGCGCCAAACTCGTTGGAACACCCACAGAAAATTTTTGTCTTCGTGTTCAGCTGGGCATGTACTTCCAGCCCAATAACGGTTTCAAATTCCATAAAAGAGCAAACGGTTGAGATTATCCCTGATGAGCACCGGAGGCTATCCAGGCGCGTATTTTGATCAATTCTTCCTGCCAGGCCTGCGAGGCCCTGATATTAATGAACATGCGGAACAAATCGTCAATCAAATGAGTCAGGCGTTCAAAAAGGCCGATACGGTCCAGAAGGCGTGCCTCCAGATTCTCCGCGTCCTTTCCCTCGTCTGCCGTGTCCACGGTTTTTGGGAGACGGACATTGCGGAATTCAAAGGTTGAAGCGGTCAGAGTGACACCGAATTCATATTCGCCTTCGACAATCCGCAAGCGGGCCTGTTCCGGTTTTTTGGCCAGCCCCAATCCGGCGCGAGCTTCGCGCAATTCGGTCTGCAGACCGCGGCAGATCACCTTTTCGCTGGTATCGCCTTCACCATACTCAAGCAGCATGTGCTTTTCAAACACTACCAGCACATCGCCCCGGCCAGGGATTTCCACACCACCACCGCGCTCTTCTGACTTAAACCACAACCAAGCCAGAAACTCCTGACCGAGAAAATTTTTCTCATGAATAAGATCAACAAGATCCATTAGCTACGCTCACCTCGAACAAAAAAGCTCACCAAATCAATCATCGACACATATCGCCCGTGATTGTTGTTTCCTCCAGTTGCAACATGCTTTTCTGGAAAAGCTCGGTGGCCCGTTTCTGATACTGTTCCGCCTCTTCCGTTTTGTTCTGCCCGGCACACACCTTGGACAAATTCAGTAGAACAGCGGCTACGGCCGGATCTTCCGGGCCGCACACCTGTTCCTTGATGCGAAGAACCTTCAGATAACACTCCTCTGCCTGATCATAGCGCGCCTGCAGGCAGTACACTTCAGCAAGGCTGCCAAGACTGAGCGCAAGTTGCGGATTACTGGTACGAACAGTCTTTTCCTGTATATGGACCAGTTGCTCGTAGGCAGCAATAGCATCATCATCCTGGCCCAATTCCACGTACAGACTCGCCAGTTGACGTAACACCGCCGCAAGAGCGGGATGTTCCCTGCCGCGGTTCTTCTCCAAAATCGCAAGAGCCTTTTGGTAGAGCGAAAGCGCGTTTTCATAGGAACCGATGGTTTCCTGAAAAATACCGATCTGCTCCCAGCTGGTCGCCATTTCCGGGTCATCGGGACCGAGTTTGTTCGCAAAAGTAGTCATTGCTTTTTTATACAGGGAACCGGCCTCCTTGTACTGTCCGCTCTGCAGCAGGGTCCATGCGAGTTCACGTTGAGCCAGAGCGATTTCCAGTTCTCCTGCTCCGGACTCCTCCTCCAGCTGCACATACTGTTTAAACCAGGGGAGGGCTGTATCGTACTGATACAGGCTACGAGCCATCATACCGGCAGCCCGGCAATATTCGGCGTTCTTGTCATCGCCGGTGACCGCCTGCCGGTAATAACTCATGGCCTTCTGCAGATCGACATCGCAGTCAGCCAACAGCCCCCGCAGAAAAGCAGCCCTCAGGGCAAAAGGATACTGCTGGTTGCTCAATGCTTCCAGAAACGTGGCCGCCTCCGCAGTTTTTCTGTGCTGCATTTCCGATATGGCACGTTCAAGCTCAGGACTCCCATTCTCCAGGCGCAGCTGGATTAAACCGTCGAGCACTTCCTGATACTGTTTTTTTGTCTCCGCATAGGAATCTTCCAGCAACATAAGGCGTCCATAAATGACCACAAGGGCGCGATGCATCAGATCCCGACGTTGATCATTCTTTTGCTCGACTGCCTCAGAAAAGGCCGCATTGCACTTCTCCTCCTCCTGATGCAGATGGGCACTGTATTCCGCCAGACTCAGCTGTACCTTGTCTGCGGATTCGGTGGATGCGGCATCTCCTGCCTGTACTGCTGTGATGACATCTGTCTTTGCGGGCGCGCCCGCAACCGGTTCCTTTGCTGTCAGTGGCTCCGGGGCAGTTGCCTCCGGCACCGTAGAGGTGTTGTCTGCGCCTGTCGCTCCAGCAGCAGCACCACCCGTCGTCTCCTGTTCCAGTTTGCTATCCTGAGGCGGCACGACCTGTGCCTCTACAGTGCCCTGCTCACCCTTTTGCTCCTGAAAGATCTCAGGGTTAACATCGAATTCGCCAATAGGGATAAGCTCTTCGCCGGTATCTTCCGCAGATGCAACGGTCTCCTGCTGCTGAACCTCAGATGAAGACTCCAGTGACGGCTGGGCAGCAGCTCCTGTAGCTTTCTTCTGTTCGGACGGCTCAGAAGTCGGCGTTTCCTGACACAGAGAGGCTGCTGTGCCTTGCGATGGTGGTACCTGCTCAAATTCTCTCGCAGGCTTCGCCGATTTGCCCTGTCTGGTTGCCACAAAAACAATGGCCACCAATACCAAAACAGTAATGACGCCAACCGCTATCAGTACCATATTCATAAATGCCTCTTCAACTATGAAGGAATACCGAACACATTGCGTTACAATAAAATAGCGGGTTTCATCTCCTCATATTTCTCCGCCGCCTCACCTTCAGCCAAATGCATACCAACCATCCAGGGAATCTGCAAAATCAATGAAAGTTGAAACGTTTCCTTAAAGAGATCTTCCAGCAGTGCAATAGCCTTTTGACTCGTGGAAAAAAAGAGCACCGTATGCTCAGCCAGATTCCAGACCAGGTCATAGGTTGAGGGTACGGGAGGGGATTTACGCAACAATTCCGCATGAATCCGTTCCTTAATTTCCAGACGGGACGCGCGGCTCAGACGGGGAAGCTGCTTCTCCCGTTGGATACGCTTTTCCTCTTTCATCACAAATTTTTTCAACACAGCGGGCGAAACTTTCCGCTCATCCACCCGCATGGTAAGCGCTATGTTATCGCCAGCGGCATAGGAACTATAGGCAAAATCACCGTCAAACATATCGGCGACCGAGACCCAGCCTATGGAATACTCATCCAGGGTGTCATCTATATCTTTAAAACTCAATGCGGCGATGCGCTGTGCAGCGAACTCCCAGAAGGATTCCGGCAAGTCTCCGTTCACCGCAAAACGCGTTATTGATGCCGCCCCTGTTAACAATCCCATATTATCCTTCCCAACATGCGTCCAACTCAAGGCGCACTATTTTACATTATTTTAAGAATATGTAACTGTACATGCAAAGACTCTTACTGGCTAGAAAGATTAGGCAATAAATGTATAAGTCAGCCAAAAAAGTAAATCATGAAGAAAAATTTCCGCTACTCTTTTTCGTTCCAAACGCTCTTTTTCATTGACAGCGGCCGGGGAAGCTAGTAGAGAAATGCTCTCGCATTTAAGGGTCGTTAACTCAGTCGGTAGAGTATCTGCCTTTTAAGCAGAGAGTCGCGCGTTCG
Organism: Desulfobulbus sp.; assembly: GCA_036746815.1. Lineage (GTDB taxonomy): Bacteria > Desulfobacterota > Desulfobulbia > Desulfobulbales > Desulfobulbaceae > Desulfobulbus. Next base: position 8,254 of record DAIODL010000024.1, on the reverse strand, counting down.
AGTCGCGCACGACCCACCAAAGAACATTTCGGACTGTCCCCATCGTCTAGTCAGGTCCAGGACACCGGCCTTTCACGCCGACAACACCGGTTCAAATCCGGTTGGGGACGCCACCTTAATACAGCGAGTTAGCTCACAAGAGTTAACTCGCTGTTTCTTTTTTTGGGGGCCTCCAGGGGGCTTTTCATCTGCATTCCAACTTGCAAGCCGGTCAATGCATTTACTACAGACCAGGTTTCCATGACACCCAAACCGCTTCCCCCCTTCCCTTCTGCATAAACGCCGCAGCCATTGAAGCCGATATTGATACGGTATTTCAGTGACCGGCTCGGTAAATCCCATCTAACCTTTTGGAAGAAATAAGCAAAAATCAAAGCCCGATGGAAGCCTTCATAGACATAATGACAAGATTCCCCTGATGGATGAATCTGATTATGGCATTTAAATTATGAAATGTATCCAGTTTCTGGTAATCATGCTGTAAGTGATGATTATCCGGAAACGGAAACCGGATAAGAACTTGTTGCGCGCTGTCCTGTGGGGACCTGCCGAGGAGGTCCTTTCCAAACCTATTCATTGTGGAGATCAGAATGGCACTACCACCTCAACTCGAAAACAAGGCCAACGGTTTGCTTGCGCAGATAGTGAATAACAGCCCGGTTGCGACTTTTGTTCTCGACGACCGGCACCAAGTGATCTATTGGAATCGTGCCTGTGCCATGATCACCGGTGTGGAAGCTCAGGACCTCATCGGGACCACCCTTATCTGGAAACCGTTTTATCCGCAACAGCGTCCGGTCATGGCTGATCTGATCATAGATGGACAACTTGACGAGGTCACCACCTACTATGCGGAGAAGTATCGCCCCTCTCTCATCATCGAAGGGGCCTGGGAAGCGGAAGACTTTTTCCCCCATCTCCCCGATGGAGGCAAGTGGCTCGCCTTCCTCGCCACGGCCCTCCGGGACGAGACGACCGGGGAAATCATCGGCGCCATCGAGACCCTGCGTGATATCACTGAGCAGAAACGCTATCAACATCAACTCGAACATCAGGCCAACTACGATATCCTTACCGGACTGGCTAACAGGAATCTGTTGCATACACGGCTGGCCCATACCATCGTCCAGGCCGAAAGGGACAATTTTCTGCTGGCTATCCTTTTTCTTGATCTGGACAATTTCAAACAGATCAACGACACCCTTGGCCACGAAGCTGGTGATGAGGTCCTTCGGGAAGTTGGCCGCCGCATTAAGACCACGGTTCGGGATATGGACACCGTGGCTCGTCTTGCCGGTGATGAGTATGTTGTTCTCCTGCACGCCCCCCCAAATATTGCCCACGTGACAAGTGTGGTCCATCGTCTGCTTGATCTTATCGGCAAAAAAATGAATGTAATGGGACGGGAAATCTATATCGGCAGCAGTGTTGGGATTGCGATTTTCCCTAAAGACGGCCAAGATGCGGAAACATTGCTGAAAAATGCGGATGCAGCCATGTATCGGGCCAAACAGCGTGACAGAGGTGGATTCCGCTACTACACGGAAGATTTGAACCAGGATGCAATGCAGTGGCTGGAGTTGAAGCAGGATCTTCACAATGCCCTGATATCCGGCCAATTCGAAATGTATTATCAGCCACAATACGACATTCAGAACCAATGCATCACCGGTGCCGAAGCCCTGCTACGCTGGAACCACCCACAGAAGGGCTTGTTGTCGCCTGATATGTTCATCCCCCTGGCCGAGGAAACCGGGTTGATCATCCCCATTGGCAACTGGGTTGTCAATACTGCCGTCTCCGATGCACAGCAATGGCAAGACGCGTACGGTTCAGAACTCCGTCTTTCAATCAATATTTCCGCCCGCCAGTTTCGTTATCAAGAACTGCTGGAACTGCTGGAGCAGGTGATCGACCGCACCGGATTTCACCCGTTCAACCTGGAGCTTGAACTCACCGAAAGCCTGGTGATGAGTAATCCAGAGAAAGCGAACGCTCTTTTGAAGCAGTTGAAAGACAAGGGCTTTTCACTGGCCATGGACGATTTCGGCACTGGATACTCAAGTCTGGCCTATCTCCGGAAATTTCCCTTTGATATGATCAAAATCGATCAATCCTTCATTCATGAACTCTGCGATGACAAAGGAAGCAAAGCCATAGTGCGCGCCATGCTGCAGTTGGGCAAAGCGCTTGACCTGCGCATCGTGGCTGAAGGCGTGAACACGGCAGAGCAGTGCCAGTTTCTTGAGACAGAAGGTTGCGACGAGATCCAGGGATTCTGGTTCAGCCGTCCCCTTCGAACAGACGACTTTCTCAAGCTTCTGCAGAAAAAAAACCGGGACGGGGAAGAGGGAGCAAAATCAAATTAGCTCTTCCAGGGAGTTCCTCTCGGGTGTTCGTGAACGAGATTTTTGAAAGCAGGTATACCGCGAGTATACCTGGCAAAGCGAAAAGGCCCGATACAGCGGGTTAACTCCCAGGCTTGATATCAGACAAAATAGATGCAGCGATCGATTCAACAACCCGGACCGCTGCGTCGCCCTTCAAATAAGCATAATGTTTCGTGGTATCTGCGTCACACGGTAGCCAAGGAAAGCACCAATCTGTGAAAGATTGAATCCTGAGCGAATGGCTATTGATGTGAATGAATGGCGGGGATCATGCAAACAAAGGCCAGAACACCCGGCTTGTTGTCTGACCATAATTCAGGGAAGTCTTTTTTTTTGTCAGGGCAGTGACAAATTGTGACTTTATAAGCGGAATGACAATAATCGCTGATAGCAATGTGCCGACAGTCAAAGGATGTACTTTACATTTTTATCAAGTTATTTTAACAAGTTAAAAACTTATCAAAAACTGGCATTAATTATGTATAAGCAACAACTGATCGGTTGGATATTCAGAAATATATGAACAAGTTTTTTTAGGTGTCAATCCTTCAGATCACGTAGGAAAAATTTCCATAATGCCAGTGCATGTGACTAATATTTATAATATTTTTTTTGGGAAAAAATCATGAAAAAAAAAGTTGTAAAAAATTTGGCCATAGTTTTGTTATCTCTCAGCGACAGCGTTTTTGATATGGCACGTTCCTCAATAGGTGTTGACAATCATTGTGGAAACAATACAGAAGGTGAAAGCTTTTTCAGTGTAACCACATGTATGCAAAAAACAGAAAACGCACAAAAGGCACATTAAAGCAGTGGATGGCAACGTCTTGATTCTTCCAAATCGCCTTTCACGCCGACAACACCGGTTCAGATCCGGTTGGGAACGCCATTTTGAGCCTGTTTACCTTCTCTGGTAAGCAGGCTTTTTTATTACCACCCGTGAGATCCCCTGCCCTACTTTTTTATTTTCCCTGATTGCCGGGACGCCGGTTAATGCTGATATTTGCAGTACGTATTTTATCTCACTTCGGGCTTACCTATGTACAGACAATATTTACACACGCATCTTGCCTCTGCCGCCGCTTTCGGAAAAGTCTCTTTGGCGGATAGAATCGGTGTTGTATTTTTTCTGCTTTTCTGCAGTACCGTCATATTTACTCCTCTTCATGCCGCGTCCGTGAACCATGGGCCGCTGCCCGTCAGCGATACTCCACAGTTTGTTAGCATTGGTTTTGACGACAACTATGTCGCCGAGGGCATGGCCTGGGTGGTCAGTATGCTGGAACCCCTGCGTAATCCGCAGGGGAGCGGTAACAAGGCCACCTTTGACGGCACTCCCGCACGAGTGACTTTTTTCACCAACACCGACAATGGTAATCCGGTCCGGCCGGGTAATGACCTGGGCCAGATATATGTGAAGGCTGCTCAAGACGGCAATGAAATCGGAGTGCATACCCGCCACCACAACACTTCGGAAAAAACAACAGCAGCGGTGTGGAAGGAGGAAATCGCCGGCGCAAAACAGGATCTGATCGCTCTGCCCCTGGCACCTGATTCAATCATTGGTTTCCGGGCACCCTACCTGCGCATCAACAAAGCCATGTACCAGGTGCTGCATCAGCTGCATTTCGCTTATGACGCCTCCATTGAAAATGGCTATGAAGACCAATCTGACGGCACGGATCTGCGCTGGCCCTATGCGCTTGACCACGGCAGCACCGATGATCCCAAGGTGCCACCGCAACCCGGTCTGTGGGAGATGCCCATGTATTATCTGGCTGTACCGCCCCAGCTACGGGCCCAGATACAGGCCAAGTATAAAGATTTCGACAGTTCCACCGGCAAGATGACCGGACTCGACTGGAACATGGTGACAGCACCCAAAGATGGCGGGGCCGGATTCACCCAGAAAGAGTATCTGGAAACACTCAAATACAGCCTGGATCAACGTCTCAAGGGTAATCGCGCGCCAATGTTGATTGGCGCCCACTCGCAGTTTTATACCGGGCATCTTCTGCCCGGCGGGCTGAACGCACCCAATATTACGCCCCAGGAAATGCAGCAGGTGCTGACGGAATTTATGGCCTACGCCCTAAGCAAACCCGAGGTCCGTGTTGTCCCGTACCGGGATATCCTTACCTGGTGCAAACATCCGGTTCCTTTGCATGCCCGGTCCCTGACAACAACTGCAAAACGGCAGGTAATAGACAACAAATAAGCGCTGACCTTTTGCCCAAGCGCGGGCCGCGCCGCACCTCATTTTTCCAAAACCTGAAGATATCTCTTGGTTTTGCTGTACCATTTTCCGCTGTACCCGCTATAGTAAAAAAAGACTTGCCGTGACACAGGGATATGTGCCACAGCAGGGAACTTGGTCGCTTGCGCCACAAAGCTGTTCCCATACTCTCCAACCAGCTGTCAGAGCATTCGATGAAAAAAACATTCTATCTCCTCACCCGTCCCCTGGTCTGGCTGTGGAAATTCCTCACCAGTGGGCTGTCCGTACTGACCAACCTCCTTTTTCTCCTCTTTGTACTGGTCGTTGCGGCCGTGATTTTCTACAAACCGGTGATCAAGGTTCCTGCAAATTGCGCCCTTTATTTCGCTCCCAACGGGGATATTGTTGAACAGCATTCTGTCATCACCCCTTTGACAAAACTTATCAGCCAGGTCTCCGACGCACCCGATCACGAGGAGATCTTTCTGCAGGATATTCTCGACGTCCTCAATGCCGCAACCGATGATCCCCGCATCCGCATGCTGGTCATCAACACCAACCGCCTCGGCAAGGTCAGTCTGGAGCAGTTGCAGACCATTGGTGAGGCAATGGAGGAGTTCAAGCGGGCAGGAAAACAGATTGTGTGTATGGGCAGCAACTTCAACCAGGCCCAGTATTACCTGGCCAGCCGGGCTGACAAAATCTATCTTAATCCCATGGGAGGTGTGCAGCTCCACGGTCTGGCCATCTCATGCCTGTACATTAAGGATCTGCTCGACAAGCTGGACATCGACGTTCATGTTTTCCGGGTGGGTACCTTTAAATCGGCGGTGGAACCTCTGCTCCGCAACGACATGTCACCTGAGGACAAAGAGGCGAACCGGAATTTACTGCAGCAGATCTGGCAGGTGTACAGCAACGATATCATCAAGTACCGGCACCTGAACCCGGAAACATTTACGGAAAACATCAACGAAAAGGTCAAAGAACTGGCGTCCGTGGGCGGCAACAAGGCTCAACTGGCGCTGTCCACAGGTCTGGTGGACGGCCTGAAAACCAGTGAGGAAGTCAATAAGCTCCTGCAGAAACAGGTAGGGTTATCCGCAGATCAACATGACTTCAAGCACATCGATTTTGACCAGTACCTGCAGACCGTCACGCCATCCTATATCAAACCGCCTGCCAAGGTCCCGTATATCGGTATTATTTCCGTAAGCGGCAATATTGTCTCCGGCAAGGGAAATATGGGCCAGATCGGTGCCGATGATTTGATTAAGCAGATCCGCAAGGCAAGCCGGAATCCCCGCATCAAGGCGATTGTCCTGCGTATCAACACAGGCGGCGGCAGCGCCTTTGCCTCGGAATTGATCCGACAGGAACTGCTGGCAGCGAAACAGGCGGGCAAGGTGGTCGTCGTGTCCATGGGAGCGATGACCGCATCAGGCGGCTACTGGCTGACTGCTGATGCAGACTGCATTGTCGCCTCCCCCACCACGCTTACAGGTTCCATCGGCATCTTTGGTGCAATCCCCTCGCTGAACCGGTCACTGGCGCAGATAGGTATCCACAGTGACGGCCTGGGCACCACGGATATTGCCCAGTTTGGCAACCTCACCAGCCCCATGAGTGCGGATGAGCAGGCCTTTATGCAGATGCAGGTGGAGCAGGGCTACAAACAGTTCATCAACATCGTGATGGCAGGCAGGCACATGAAGCCCGATGCCGTGGAAAAAATCGCCGAGGGGCGGGTCTGGGATGGGGCAACCGCCCAGAAACTGGGACTGGTCGACAAGCTGGGCGATCTGCAGACTGCCATTGCCGAAGCTGCAGCACGCGCGCATGTGTCTGCGGTGGACTGTGTTTTTATCGAGAAACCACCGGAAAATTTTCTGGAAAAACTGCAGGGGTTGGAACAGTCAAGTGTTGCTCTCATCAGGCAATTCACTCACACACAGGTGTTGCCGCCTTCCTGGCAGCAGCTGCTGACCGAACAGTTTGGCTTTCTCCTGCAGAGCAACACGCCGGATCATCTCTATGCCCACAGTCTGCTCACGCGCTCACCGGTGGAGTTTCAGTGACAGGACGTTTGCACCGCATCCTATGCCACCTATGTTTGATTGTTCATAAAAGAATAGGGTGCTGAAAAACCAACAAACATGCTGACGGGCTAGCCGCCTCAGGGAGGAACGTATGGAGAAGACTATTCTCGCCGCTATCGATGGTTCCGTATACAGTGCCAACAGTCTGGATTATCTGGCCCTGCTCTTTGCCGGTGACCGGAAACTCACCATTCGCCTGCTGCAGGTAGTTGCCACCAGTGCCGAAAAGGCATGGATGAATGATGTTGATCCGCTGAGGAGCCAGATGCCCGGGGACGACAAACACACCCTCCTGGCCCGTAAGCATCTCAAGTCAGCGCAGGAACGTCTGATACATCACGGTTTTACTCCCGATCAGATTCAGACTGAGGTCCGAAATGCCTCCAGTATCTGTCAGGCCATTCGCGGGGCAGCGGAACAGGGCCAGGTAGATGCGGTACTCATCGGCCGCCGGGGAATGGGTGCCATGGGTGCCATGCTGCTGGGCAGCACCTCTATGGATCTGGTGGAAAAATGCACCCGCAATCCGCTCTGGATCGTGGATGGCACCATTACCTCCACCCGCTTTCTCTTGGCCGTACATGGACATCCGTCCTCCCTCATGGCCGCAGATCATCTGGCCTTCATGCTCAAAGGCGTCTCCAATGCCGAGATCCTGCTCTACCATTCCAAAGCTGTTTTCGGCAAACAGGCGCAGGCAGAGCCAAAAGACTTCCACGCGCAATGGGGCAAGGAGTGGTGCGACAAGTATCTGGATATGGAGAATTATCTCTTTTACGCGCACACTCAGTTGCTGGTTGATGGCGGATTTCCACGGCACCGCATCAAACAGCTGCCCATGCAGATGCACATGGATGTCAGCAGTGATTTGATTCGCCAGGCTCACAACAACAACTGCGGCACTATTGTTATCGGCAGAAGAAGACGGGATTTGAACAGGGGACAACTCAAAGGCGTTTCAGACAAAACGCTGAAGCAGGCGGAGAACGTGGCCGTCTGGCTCGCCGGCTGAAAACCGGCGAGCAGACTGACGCGTTTATTTGGCGGAGGTAACGGCCTGGGGATGGACAACCACCACCGCGGCCTGGTCAGGCTGGAGATACTCCCGGGCCAGGGCGGTAACCTCGTCGGCCTTGATGGAGGAGAAATCCTCCATAATCGACTGTGGCCACTGCAACTGCTGGGGATGGCGGCTGGAAAGTATCAATACTGACTCCATCCAGTAGCGGTTGCTCCGCTTGAGGTCCTTGATGGAGGTCAGGGTCGGTTCCAGGGCCCGGTGCAGTTCATCCTGCGTTACGCCTTGGGTACCCAGTTCGATTGCGACCTTCTTGATGGCCTGACTCAAGGTCTGCGCCTGATCCGGCGCCACCACCAGGAAACTCTGCAGCAGCCCAAATCCCGCCACCCCCCGGCTGGGCATACTCACTACCTCCGGTGAATAGGTGGCGCCAAGTTCCTGGCGGATCTTCACCCGCAGCCGGTCCTCCACAATGGACGCCAGCAGGTTCAAACGGCGGGTGCGGCCAATATCCCAGAAATCACCG